>JBMOHW010000019.1:0-28811 GCA_049317665.1 Terrimicrobiaceae bacterium
GTCCGATCAATCTTTCCGCCGCGAAACCAGGCCCCCTACCACCACAGAAAGCATCAGTTCGACCAAACCGGCGTGGTAAAAGGGGCAGTCATTCATTTCGACATATTTGAAAGGATGTTTGCCAGTGATCGCTGGATCAGCTTTTCCCCGAACCCGACACGACCTTGGCGAGAAAATCGTCTGCCCATTGTTTGGTTTTGACGTCCATTTTGACGAGCTCGGGCCAGCCTCGGGTGTAGCCCTCGGAGGGGAGTTTGCGGGTGGCATCGAATCCCATGTGGGAGCCGATCGTGGCAATGGTTGGGGCGTGATCGAGGGAGTCGGAGGGATTTTTTACAAATGTCGAATCGCGCTGCGGGTCGGTATTAGCGCAGAGGCGGAATAGGACCTCGCTGGTATTGTGGACATCGCAGTCTTCGTCCACGACGACTATGTATTTGGCAAACATCATCTGCCCCATGCCCCAGAGGCCGTGCATGATTTTGTAGGCCTGCATTGCGTATTGTTTGCGAATTGAAACGAAGACGAGGTTGTGGAATACGCCTTCGGCCGGGAGTGCCATGTCGACGATCTCGGGGAAATTCATTTTGAAGACCGGGAGGAAAACTCTCACGCTGGCCTCTCCCATATAGAAATCCTCCATCGGCGGGATTCCCACAATCGTCGCCGGATAAACGGCATCTCGCCGGTGTGTGATCGCCGTGATGTGGAAAACGGGATAGTCCTCCACATTCGTGTAAAATCCCGTGTGATCCCCGAACGGCCCCTCGGGCCGGATTTCGCCAGGCTGGACATAGCCCTCGAGAACGAAGTCCGCACCGGCCGGAACATCCAGATCGACCGTGACGCCTTTGACGAGTTCGACCGACTTTTTCCGCGCGAATCCCGCAAAAAGAATCTCGTCCAATCCATCGGGAAGCGGGGCCGTCGCCGCGAACGTGAGCGCGGGATCGCCACCGAGTGCGACGGCAACGGGCATTTTCTCTCCGCGCTCATAATAGCGTTTGCCGTGTCGCGCGGCCACTTTGTGCACCTGCCAGTGCATCCCGGTCGTCCATCCATCATAGACCTGCATGCGATACATCCCGACATTGCGATCACCGGAATCCGGATCCTTCGTGTAAACCGTTGGAAGCGTCACGAACCGCCCGCCGTCATCGGGCCAGCAGTGAAGGATCGGGATGTCCGCGAGCGAAAAGGATCCACCGGGCTTGTGGACGACTTCCTGGCATGCGGCCGAACGAACATGACGTGGCCGGGCATGGATGACATCGATGCCATTCCTCAGCAGCGTAAACGCCTCGCGAATCGTTCGCGGAGGTTTTGCCTTGAGCAGAAACTGCATTTGATCGGCCAACTCGTCCACATGGTCGAGACCGAGGGCCATCGCCATCCGCCGACGGGATCCCATCGTATTGATCGCCAGCGGAAATTCCGAGGCTTTGCCGTTGATGGTGGGCTTCTCGAAGACGAGCGCCTTGCCGCCTCCCGGCGATTTCATCTCGCGGTCGGCGATCTCCGTGATCTCCAACTCGGTCGCTACCGGATCGGTGATTCGACGCAACTCGCCGGTGGAATCCAGTTTTTCACAGAACGAGCGGAAGGAAGGGTAGGACATGTAATTCCCTACGAATCTACCCGGCAGGCGGAGAGGATCAAGTTTCCTCCATTCTCTGAAACCGGCAGCTTTTCCTGGAAACGCAAAGGCGGCGGGGGCTATCCCTCCCCCGCCGCCTTGCTTTGTCCCTGTCTCCCTTGGATTCTTAAACCGCCTTTTCGCCGGTTTCGTCCGTGCGAATGCGGATCGCTTCCTCGACCGGGCTCACGAAGACCTTTCCGTCTCCGATTTTGCCGGTCTTGGCCGCTTTCACGATCGCCGCGAGCGCGCTTTCCGGCACGGCGTCGGCGAGCACGACTTCGATTTTGATCTTCGGCAGAAAATCGACCGTATACTCACTGCCGCGGTAGATTTCTGTGTGTCCTTTTTGACGTCCGAACCCCTTGACTTCGCTCACGGTCATTCCCTCGATCCCAAGGTCCGCGAGCGCGTCTTTGACTTCTTCGAGTTTGAACGGCTTGATGATGGCTTCGACTTTTTTCATAGCTGTAGTTTTCTTTAATTCGACCGTCAGTTACTTGTTGTAGATGTAGCCCTCTTCGCCGTGGTCGGCGATATCGAGACCACCCGATTCCACCTCAGCGGAAGGACGGAGACCGATGGTGAACTTGATGATGAAGGCGATGACTGTCGCGCCGACAATCGAAAGTGCGAGTGTGATTCCGATAGCCGTGAGCTGCGTGATCCACAGAGTCCCGCCCTCGATCGCCGCCTTCAAGCCATTTGGCTCGGCATAGGCGGTGCTGACAAGGTTCGAGTTGACGGTTGGCGTTGCGAGGAACCCGGTAAGGAGAGCACCCAAGGTGCCTCCCACTGCGTGAACACCGAACGTGTCGAGCGCATCGTCGTATCCGAGCATCGACTTGAGGTAAGTCACGGCGAGGAATGGAATGATGCCTGCAGCGACACCGATGATGACTGCGCCCGTGGCGTCAACAAATCCGGCCGCTGGAGTGATAACCACCAGGCCAGCGACAACACCGGAACAGAAACCCAGCACACTCGGGTGTCCCTTGAAGAGCGATTCCATGACAGCCCATACGAACGCCGCGATTGCAGCCGCCAAGGTCGTGGTGAGGAAGGCGTTTGCGGCCACCCCGTCGGCAGCGAGAGCGCTTCCGGCGTTGAACCCATACCAGCCGACCCAGAGGATTCCGGTGCCGACCATGCAGAGAACCATGCTATGTGGTGGCATTGGCTCCTTGCCGAATCCGAGACGCTTGCCGAGGATGATGCAGAGAACGAGTGCCGTCCAACCGGAGGACATGTGAACCACGGTTCCACCGGCGAAATCGATCGCCGGGATCGCAGCATCCGCGTTCCAGACGCCATTCATGAGCCCCGTGCCGCCCCAAACCATGTGAGCGAGAGGGAAGTAGATGACAAACATCCAGAGAAATGTGAAGGCCATGACCGACCAGAATTTCATGCGCTCGGCCGTGGCGCCGAAGATCAGCGCCGGAGTGATGATGGCGAAGGTCAATTGATACACACAGAAAACGCTCTGCGGAATCCAGTAGGCGTAGGTTGTGTTTGGTGCCGCACTGACCCCTTGAAGGAAGAAAAACTCCGTTCCACCGAGGTAAGGGCTGGCGAAGTTCGTCCCGAAGACGAGGCTATAACCGACCGCCCACCAGAGGATGGTAACCATGCCCGCGATCCCGAGACACATCGCAAGGATCGAAAGAACGTTTTTCGAGCGAACCAGGCCGCCATAGAACAGGGCGAGACCGGGAAGCGTCATGAAAAGAACGAGGGCTGCTGCCACCATCATGAATCCGGTGTGCCCTGGTCCTGAAACCCCGACGATCGCGCTGCCGGCGGGATCGAGGTTATTGATGTAAGCCTCCAAACCAGCGACCCGGCCCTCCAAAGTGGGTGGAGCATCCTCAGCCGGTGCGGCCTCGGTGGTTGCCACCACTGTCGTCGTCTCTTGAACGACCGTCGTGGTTTCCTCTTGCGCGAAGGAGGTGATGGGTGGAACGAACGCCGTGGCTGCCAGCAAGGCTGCAGCGAACGACGCCAGAATGGGTTTGGATCTCAACATGGGATTACTTTCTATTTTTGGTTGAAGTTACTGCCCTCTCAAAGAGACGGCAGGATCCCGCAAGCAATCCCCGTGCCAACTTTTTCCGAATGATGTTTTCTAGGAGGAGGAGCCCTTCCGCTTTTCTTTCCAAGCGACAAAAAACTCCCAGGCGATCGGCAGGATCGAGACGATGATGATGCCGAGGATGACAACTTTCATGTTCTTCTGAACGAACGGGAGCGCACCAAAAAAGTAACCCGCCCCGAGAAACAGGCCCACCCAGATAATGGCCCCGCTGACGTTGTAGGCAAAAAATCTTGGGTAGTTCATGGATCCGACACCGGCGACAAATGGTGCGAAGGTTCGAACGATGGGCACGAACCGCGCGAGGATAATCGCGCGTCCGCCGTATTTCTCGTAGAAGGCATGAGCTTTATGAAGGTATTCCTTTTTGAAGAACCGGCTGGATTCGTAGTGGAAGACTTTCGGACCAATCCACTTTCCGATCGCGTAATTGACCGAGTCCCCAAGAATCGCCGCAACGAGAAGAAGCGGAAGGATGATCTGCCAGTTGATCAGATTTTGTGCGGCGAGGGCACCGACCGCGAAGAGAAGAGAATCGCCCGGCAGGAAGGGCGTAATGACAAGCCCGGTCTCACAAAAAACAATCGCGAAGAGCAGGGCGTAGATCCAGACACCGTGATTCTCAATGAACCAGATGAGATGACGCTCGGCGTGCAGGAAAAAATCGATGATGTCGGCCATGAGCGAGTGTTTATGGAGTCCGGCCCCGTGGGCGGCAATGAGTATTTTGTGAAATTTTCCGCTTTCAATATACACGTTTCTCGTCTCTGTTTCCGGCCGCATGAACCAAGCCGCTGTCGAATCTGCCATCAGGGAATGCCTCGCCCACGCCGCGGCCGAAGGGGTGACGCTCGGTGAGATGCTCGAACGCCTCGGGCGGGCCGGGTTTTGCTTTGCCGCGCTTTTGCTGGCCGTTCCGTTCATTCAGCCGTTCTCGCTTGGTCCGCTGACGATGATCGGCGGCGTAACATTCATGGTGATTGGATGGCAGATGGGCATGGGAAAACCGAATCCTGTCCTGCCCAAGGCTGCGCGGGAACTGAAGATCCACGGAAAAGGCTGGGTGCGCGTGCTGGAGTTTTGCCTCAGAATTCTAGAGTTTTGCCGGCGGTTCACCAAAGTGCGCCGCGAGCACTGGGTCGCCGGCGAGCGGGGCGAGCGGCTCGTTGGTTGGCTCATCCTGGTCGGCGGAGCGTTGCTGGCGGTGCCAATGGCCAGCATTCCGCTGAACAATACCCTTCCCGCGTTCATGATTGTCTTCGCGTGCATCGGCTGGCTCGAACGCGACGGATTGATGGTGATCGTCTCGCTCGCCTGGGGCGTCGCCACAATGGTCTATTTTGCGCTGATCGGCATCGCCCTGATTTTCTTTGGCCAGCAGATTTTCGCTTGGATCGGGTCTTTGTGGCCGTTCAAGTAATCCGAAAAATTCCTCATTCCCCTCGCGGGGTTTTGTGATTATTTTTCGACCAACCGATGATCAAACCTTCGCCTCCTTGGACCGAACTCCGCCTCGAAGGCGCGCTGCATACCGGATCGACAATGCGGAGGCTTTACAGCACGGACTCGTCGGAGTTTCAGGAAATGCCAGCGGCAGTCGCGCTGCCCAAATGTGAGAGAGACATTCGCGAGCTTATCCGCTTTGCCAACCGTCATCAAATCGGCCTGATCCCCCGGACGGCCGGCACTTCGCTCGCCGGCCAAGTCGTGGGGAGCGGGCTCGTCGTCGATGTCGGGAGGTATCTGAACCAGATTATCAAGATCGACGCTGGAGCCCGCCGTGTGCGCGTCCAGCCCGGCGTGATCCGCAATGAGTTGAACATGGCCCTCGCGCCGCATGGGCTGCTCTTTGGCCCGGAAACCTCGACGGCGAATCGCGCGATGATCGGAGGTATGGTCGGCAACAATTCCTGCGGCTCGAACTCGATCATCTACGGGAGCACACGCCAGCATCTCATCTCGACGCGGGGGTTTCTCAGCGACGGGAGCGAGGTGACGTTCGGTCCCCTCACCCCGGACGAGTTTGCCGCAAAGTGTGCCGGTCCGGATGGATTGGAAACCCGGATCTACGTTGCCCTGCGCAAGCTTTTGTCGGATCCAGCGAACCGCCGGACGATTGAAGAGGGATATCCGAAAAAATCCGTGACCCGCCGGAATACCGGCTATGCGATCGATCAGTTGATGGATGCTCGGATTTTCGATCCGGCCTCGGACAAGCCCTTCAATCTCTGCCAGCTTATTGCGGGATCGGAAGGCACGCTTTTTCTTGGAGTCGAGTTTGAGTTGAACTGCGAGCCCGTCCCGCCGCCTGCCGCGGTGATGTGCATTCACTTCGCATCCGTGGATGAGGCGCTGCGGGCAAACATCATTGCGATCCGGCATTCGCCCAGCGCGAGCGAGTTGATCGACAAGCACATTCTCGACTGCACGAAGGTCAATATCGCGCAGAGTAAAAACCGGTTTTTCGTGCAAGGCGATCCCGGCGCGATCCTTGTTGTGGAGATCCGCCGCGAAGATCCTGAGGCAACGGATGCCGTGATGCGGGAACTCGAAGCCGACGTGCGGGCGGCCGGCTACGGGTATGCTTTTCCAGTGCTCAAGGGAGCCGATGTCGACAAGGTCTGGGACCTTCGCCGCGCAGGTCAGGGCGTGATGACCAATGTCGTCGGCGACACCCGCCCCGCCGAAGTCGTGGAGGATACGGCAGTCGATGTGCAGGACCTGCCGGACTACATTTTGGAGTTCGACTCGCTCATGCGGAACAAATACGGCATCGCGTGCGTTTACTACGCCCATGCCGGATCCGGCGAGCTCCACACCCGCCCGTTGATCAACCTCAAAACCGAGGCCGGCCACAAAATGTTCCGCAGCATCGCCGAGGACATCGCGGCTCTCGTGAAGAAATACCGCGGCTCGCTGAGCGGCGAGCACGGAGATGGACGCCTGCGCGGCGAGTTCATTCGATTCATGACCGGCGATGGCTGTTATTTGCTCATGAGGCAAATCAAGGACCTGTTCGATCCTGGTCACCTCCTCAACCCCGGCAAGATCATCGACACGCCGCCGATGGATGAATTCCACCGCTATGGCCCCGGTCATCCGACGCCCGAATACGAAACCATCTTCGACTTCAGCGATGTCCAGGGTGTGCTCCGTGCAGCGGAAAAATGCAATGGCTCGGGAGATTGTCGGAAGACCCAGCTTACGGGCGGAACGATGTGCCCGAGCTACATGGCGACGCGGGATGAAAAAGATTCCACTCGCGCTCGGGCGAACATTCTCCGGCAGATTCTAACCAATCCCCCGGACCCGCGACATCCGTTTGCCAACGAAGAGATCAAGGACGTGATGGATCTCTGCCTCTCCTGCAAGGGTTGCAAATCCGAGTGTCCGTCCAACGTCGATATCGCCAAGTTAAAGGCGGAATTTCTTCAGCACTATTACGACGCCAAGGGAACCCCGCTGCGGACGACGATGATAGCCCATTTCGCGGACAGTGCCCGTCTCGCCTCGCTGGTTCCATGGGCCTGGAATTTCGTCTTTGGCACGCCTGCGATCCGCCGTCTGGCCAATCGCGCCGTGGGTTTTCACCCCGACCGGACCATCCCGCTTCTTGGAAACCGCACTCTTCGCGCATGGTTCGATCAGAGAAATGTCAAGCGCGGCGGGCCGCGGGTTCATCTCTTCTGTGACGAGTTTACAAACTACAACGGCGTCGAGGTCGGCATGGCCGCGATCGAACTGCTCGAGGGATTGGGCTACGAGGTCGTGATTCCAGACCATGCCGAGAGCGGGCGCGCCGCTCTCTCGAAAGGCCTGCTGCGCCGCGCGCGGAAGTTTGCCGAAACGAACGTCGCACGGCTCCACCCGGTGATTTCGGAAAGTTCCCCGCTGGTCGGACTCGAACCCTCCGCGATCCTCACGTTCCGCGATGAGTATCCCGATTTGCTCCGGGGAGAGAATCAGACGAAGGCTCGGGAACTCGCGCGGCACTGTCTCTCGATTGAGGACTTCATCGCCCGCGAATGGGACGCCGGACGGATCTCGCCGACCTCATTTGAAAAAAAGGCGACGACAGTCCACCTCCACGGCCATTGCCAACAAAAAGCCCTGACCTCCCTCGTGCCGACCGTTCGGATTCTGGAAGCTCTCGCCGGTCACGACGTGAGGACGATTCCCTCGGGATGCTGTGGCATGGCGGGTTCGTTTGGCTACGAGACCGAACATTACGAACTCTCGCAGAAGATCGGCGAACTCGTCCTCTTCCCCCGGGTGCGTCAAGCCAGCCCATCCGAAGTCATCGCCGCACCCGGCACGAGTTGCCGTCATCAGATCCATGATGGAACAGGCCGTCACGCTCTCCATCCGGTGGAACTCCTCCGGGCGGCCCTCAGACCGAGTCCCGCAGTCAGCGCCTGACCATTTCCGGGCACAAAAAAACGCCCCGATTTTCACCGGGGCGTCTTTTGGTTTTGAGATTAGTAACGCTTTCCTGCGGGCCGACGATCCGGACCGAAGTTACGTCCACCGCCGCCACCGCCGCCACCGCCGCCGCCGGATTCGCGATCCTTGGCTTCGTTGACCGTAAGATTTCTCCCGTGGAGGTCTGCGCCGTTGAACTTCGAAGTCGCCGCTTCGGCGCCTGCGGAATCCGACATGGTGACAAAACCGAATCCGCGTGAGCGGCCCGTCATTTTGTCGTTGATCAGAATCGTCTCGCTGACGGTTCCGGCTTGGGAGAAGAGATCGCGAAGATCCGCTTCCGTGGTGTCGAAGGAAAGATTCCCGACATAGAGTTTGTTTGCCATTGTGTTATGTTTTTTTGTTGAAGGCTCGTCAGTGTGGCTGTTCCCGAATATTCGGATTTAAAATCGCCACTGAGAATTCACGGCTTGCGCCGAAAGAAACACAACTAGCAAAGTACCATGCCCCGTAAGGGCCTTGGTAAGGAAACTACGTCGGACGACCCGTAATGCAAGAACATTCCGTTTTTTTCCACGCGGGCACTATTCCTCCATCGGTTGCTTCTCCAGCAACTGCGATGCCGTTCCGTAAGCGGATTTGATCACGTCGAGGTTCTTCTTGAGAGAATCCGGGTCGGAAGCAGGCACCGGACTTGGCTCATCGACGGCGGCCGGATTGGGCCTCGAGACAGGTGCGCCCGACCCCTTGGGAGCCGAGGGAAGAAGCGGTGACGTTTTGAGCTGTGCGGTCGGGAGCACTGAGGCCTTGATGACGGGAGCGGGAAGCCGATCCGAACGCGGGCTCGCCATCTTCTTGATACTCTCGACGGCGAGGAAATGGCGTTGAACGGGTCCTGCGGTGTTGATCGTCTTGGGATCTACACTTTTCCATCCCTTCTCCAACTGGGTGAGAATTTTCTCGAACTGTGGAAATCTCGTCTTCCCGAGTCCCACCAAGGTGAGTGCTGTCCGCTGATCGAGATCGCTCCGGCCCGGATAGGGAATGCAGTGGAACTCCGCGCTGGGCGGAATTCGGATCTTCGGGCTCGAAACCGGAAAAAGATAGGTGGCCGAGCGATATGCGACCGTCGAGCGATACTCGAAAATTGTCGCCGCGGAATCCGGGGACTCGCTCCGCAGTTTGAAGATACAGAGCCCTTCGACCTGCTCGTTATCCAGGCTCTGTGCCTGGACACCACCCAGGAAAAAAATGCTGAGGATCGCCAGAGCGAGGGCAGGCATCCCGACCAGACTAAGCTTTCCGCTGCGAACGGCAATCCCTTTTGAAGCGGCTACAGCCCCCGCGATACGAGGTGGCGGATATCCTCCGCCGCCACGGCAAACACGGTATCTTCGGCAATGCTGGCCGACTGGTCGCCGATGCGCTCGAGAAATCGTGCGATGAAGATGAGTTCCAGATAGCCACGGATCGAGTCCGGATTTCTCGGCATGAGCTCGGTGACATGATTGGCAAAATCACGATTCATCGCATCGAGTTCGCGATCTCGCGGTTTGAGCGTGCGGGAGAGGTCGGGATCGGATTCTGCGTAGGCTTTGATGGCATCATTCAACATGGCACCAGCGTGTTTGAAGAGTGGCTCGATGGCGGATGTTTCCGGAAGCGGGGCGTGGGTATTGAGCTTGCGCGCCCTCCGGGCAATTCCGACGGCCTGATCCGCGATGCGTTCGAGGTTCACACTTACCTTCATCGCCGCGATGACGTTCCGGAGGTCGGACGCGAAGGGATGAAACCGGAGCATGATCTCGATTCCCTCCCGGTCGATCTGGATCTCCAGCGAGTCGATCTCCTCATCATCGGCGATTGAGGTATTGCACCAATCCTCATCCCGATCGAAAAGACCCCGGCGCGCATTTTCGAGATTCCTCGTCGTGAGGCTCGCCATCATCAGCACATTCTTTCGCAATCCTTCGAGCGAGGATTCGAAATCCGTCAGGATGTGTCGGGCGTTGTCGTTGGTCATGTTTCGGAGTGGGATTTCCGAGGGAAAACCTACTCGGCCAATCTTTTTCCAACATCCGCGCAAACCGGACTGAAAAACAAGCGCCGTTTTTCGAAGATTTCGCCCACAAGCCCCCGCCACCCTTGCGTCCGGGAGAAAAGGCGGACAGGATTCCCGAGGGAATGTCTGATCTGCTACGCCATTTTTTGACTGCACTGGGCCTGCAAGAATCCGGTCCCCTCCCCTTGTCCGTTGCGGCATCTCCGCATCGGCCGCTGAGTCCGCCGACCAATCGAAGCACAACGATTTTTTCCGGGGAAGCCGATGAGTGGCTCGATTACCTCGGGCGTCCCTGGAATGCGAGGCAGGATGCGGATTTTGAAATGGAGATCCGCGTGGAGCCCGAGAGTGCGCACGTGGAGTTTTTGCCGCGCAACGAGCGATCTGTCGCCTGGGCCAAAGCACTCACTCGGGCGTTTGCGGAGATTTCCTCGCGATTGGAAAAAATGCCGGGAGCCTCACGTGTCTACCATGAGATGATTTTCTCGAACTCTTCGAACATGGCGACCGGGATCGCCCTTGTCTCATCCCACCATCTTCCGGCTAGTTCCACCCGGGAGATGAGGGTGAATGAAGACCTCTCACCATCCGAGACACGGATCTTGCTGCGGACGGAACTTTTTAGAGAGTTCGAGCCCGTAGCCGAAGAGTCCGGCCGGTCGCCGGGGCACCTTGGGAAAATTTGGGAGGTCGTCCGCTACATCCTGCTCGAGCTCGGGCACACCAGTTATCCGCGCGATCGATTCACTGAGCGAATTCAGCTGACGACCAACTGGGTGTTGATCAACCTCCGCATCCTTTACGAGGGCAAGCGCGATGGGCGGCTTGTCCCGAACGCGGCCGGCGAGGCCTTTGAGAAGGCCCGTGCGGACCGGGCGAAAATCGACCGTCGTGATCTCTCAACGAGAGATCCTTTTTTACGCCTCCTCTCCGACCTCTCGTTTCTACTACGGGATCGGAACCTCGACAGCCTCCGCGATACGGCGGCTGTGATCGTTCGCGACTTCCTTGATTCGCGTTACCTCCGGCTCAGCATTGCGGGGCTCATGCCATCGAGGCCGGAGTGGCTGGAGGCGATGCCGGTCGAATGGAACGGCTCCCGGAAAATCAAGACTCCGCCACCCGAGATCGGGCGATACGGAGTCATCGATGAGGAGGACCGCGATGCATGGAAGAAGGTCCGCGGGCCATTGGAGGAAATCGGATATCTGATCATCGGGCAACTGGGGATGGGCCAGTTCGGACGAGTCTACGAGGCGATCAATGTCGCCAACGGAAGCATTCCGACCCGGGTCGCCGTCAAGGTGGATCGCATCCGCAAGGGGCACAAAAAAGAAGCCATCGAAGCGGCCGACACGATCATGGGTATTGCTCGCGGGCTCGCCAAGTCGCCACATGTCATTCGCGTCTTCGATGCCGGATTCCTCAAGAAGATCCGCTCAAATTACCACATTCTCCAGATCGTCGAAGGGGACACGCTCGATCACCTAATCGGCATCGCCGGGACCGAACACGCCAGCGTCCTGCGTCCGAGTTCTGGAAGATCGTCCCAAGAAGTCACACGAAGCGAGTTTATGAAATCGCTCAGCGGCAGTGCCAGCGAGGCCTGGCGGAAAAACCGAAAGTCCCCGCCTTTCGTCGCCCCTCCCGGATTGGGCCACATTCTGGATTTGCTCACCAGCACAGCGCTCTGGCTGGAGGAGGTTCACGGCCTCGGATATGCAGTTAATGATCTGAAGAATGGGAACATTATGCTCAGTCGGCGGGGTCAATTCAAAGCGATCGACCTCGACGCCTACAGCCCGATTTTTTCCGCGCTGGACAAGCTTCCCGACTTTTTCTTTCTCGCCGTTTCGTCCCTGCAACTCATCACGCGCGGCTGCGCATGGGACGGGTCCACCACATCGTCTGCAATCAAGGAGTTGCTGGCTGATGCCGGGGCGGTGGAGAGGCGTCTGCTGGAGATCTGGCCGTATGGAGACTTGCTGATTCAAAGCCGCGGGCGTGTCGCGACGGCAGACATCACCAGCTTTTTCGCACTTTTCATCGACGATGCGCGCTCGGGGAAATTTGCCGAGGATCCCACGCGGTTCACGGCCGCCATCGACAATCTCATCTACCTCAAGCGGAGCCTATCCACAGGGGAGATGGTCCTACAATAGGCACCACCGATCAACCAAACCGGCCGGTGATATAGTCTTCGGTCTGCTTTTGATCCGGATTCGAGAAAATTCTTTGCGTATCGGCATATTCGATCAGCTTGCCGAGATAGAAAAATGCTGTGCGATCCGAAGTGCGGGTCGCCTGCTGCATGTTGTGCGTGACGATCACGATGGTGAAGTCCCTCTTGAGCTCATGGATGAGTTCTTCGACCTTGACGGTCGCGATCGGATCGAGTGCCGAGCAGGGCTCGTCCATGAGGAGAACTTTCGGGCGGTTCGCGATGGCGCGGGCAATACACAGACGCTGCATCTGTCCACCGGAAAGACCCAGGGCGCTTTCGTGGAGGCGGTCCTTGACCTCGTCCCAAAGCGCGGCTCCCTTGAGGCTGCGTTCGACCGCCTCGTCGAGCGTGGCGCGGTCATTTTTCCCGCTGATCCGGAGCCCGTAGACGATGTTTTCGTAAATGCTCTTCGGGAAGGGATTGGATTTTTGAAACACCATGCCGATCGCGCGGCGGAGGGCGATGACTTCAATGTTGGCGTCGTAGATGCTTTGGCCGAGAAGCTTGATTTCGCCCGCGTGACGAACTCCGTCGATGAGTTCGTTCATGCGGTTGAAGTTCCGCAAGAGCGTGGATTTCCCGCAGCCGGACGGTCCGATGAATGCCGTCACCTGCTTCTCGGGAATGTCCATCGTGATATCGAAGAGCGCCTGCTTCTTGCCGTAGAAGAAATCAAAGTTCTTCACCGAGAGAAAATCAGGTCGACCGGATTGCGATCCGTTGTCGCGGCTTGTGGATGGAGTGATTTCGTCCTGCATAAGATTCGGCATTCGGGTTTATTGCTTTTTCGAAAACGCCAGCTGCGCGGCGATGTTGGCGAGCGTTACAAACGCCACCAGCACAAGCGAGGCCGTCCAGGCCATCTGGATCTGGTGCGGAAAGGGCACGGTTGAAAAGTTATAGATCAGCACGGAGAGCGAGGCTGTTGGCTCGTTGAGCGACTTTGCCCAGAACTGGCTGAAAAGTGCAGTGAAGACGAGCGGTGCGGTCTCGCCCGCCGCGCGGGCGACGGCGAGCATGATTCCTGTCATGATAGCTGGAAGTGCGTCGGGAAGTGCGATGCGCACGATGGTCTGGAATTTTGTAGCACCCAATCCGTAGGAGGCTTCACGGTAGGCATTCTGCACGCCGATGAGAGCCTGCTCGGAGGTGAGCAGAATTGTCGGGAGCATGAGAACCGCCAACGCTACACCGCCCGCGTAAGCGGAAAATGTGCCAGTCGTGGAAACGACGACCGCGAACGCAAAGACACCGCAGATGATCGAGGGGATGCCCGTCAGGAGTTTGGCAACAAGCCGGACAGCCTGGGCGAGGCGGCTCGTCGGGGAATACTCGTTGATATAAATGGCAGACAAAATTCCCACCGGAGCTGCGATCACCAGCCCGAGACCGACCATGACGAGTGTGCCGAGCACGGCATTCCCGAATCCCCCACCAACCATCCCGGCGGCCGGTGGCAATTGCGTGAAAACGCTCCAATTCAGGAGCGGCAAACCATTTTTCAAGACAAGATAGACGATCGAAATCAGAGGCACCAACGTCAGGAGAGAGAGCGTGATGCAAATCCCGCTCAGCACGCGATTGCCGAGCGAGCGGGCAATGGCCTTGGTGGATTCCACGGAGCCGTTTTGAAAGAAACTTTCCGAATGAGTGGCGATCGGGTCCATCAGCTTATCGAATGCCAGCGGTTTGTTTCTGGGTGTGGCGGAGGACGGCCTCGCCAATGAGGTTCACGCCGAGGGTAATCACCACGAGGATCAGTGCCGCAAACATCAGCGAGCTGACCTGCATTCCCTCGGCTTCGCCGAATTGGTTGGCGAGGAGACCCGCCAGTGTGCCGCCCGGAGAGAGCAGCGACCACGAGAGCCGCGAGCTGTTGCCGATGAGCATCGCCACCGCCATCGTCTCACCCATCGCGCGTCCGAGGGCGAGGATCGTTGCGGCCACGACGCCGGGGGCCGCGGTTGGAAGAATCACCCCGAGAATGGCTTCCCACCTCGTCGCACCGAGGGCGTAAGCCCCCTCGCGGAGGGTCTTCGGAACCGCCGTGAGCGAGTTCCGCGAAATCGCCGTCAGAGTCGGGAGAATCATCAAGGCAAGCACCAAACTCGCGGTCAACATTGAATTGCCGTAAGCTGGTCCGGCGAAAAGCGGAACGCCGGAGAGATTGACGACGGCCCAGTTTCCAAACTCCCGCACGAGCGGAATCACGACAAAGATGCCCCACAAGCCGTAAACAACACTCGGAATCGCCGCGAGCATCTCAACAACAAAGCGAATAAGTTGCCGGATCGGCAGTGGCAGGAAGTTTTCACTCAAAAAAATCGCAATCGCCAAGCCGAGCGGAAATGCAAAAAGAATCGCGATGAACGAACTGGCTGCCGTTCCGATGATAAACGGCAATACCCCGAAGTTCTCCCGATTCGGCACCCAAGCCGAACTGGTCAGAAATCCAAAGCCAAACTTCGAAATCGCCGGAAGAGCCGACTGGATGATCTCGAAAACAATCCACCCGAGGGCAGCGACCGCAGCTGCGGACGCCACCCAACAAAGGACCCGAAAGATATCCGGTCCCACGCGGAACTCAGCAATCGCAGGAGGTTCTGAGTTCGGCGCAGGCACGGGATTTCGGAAATCGGAGTGTTACTGGACAGTGGCGAGCGCGGCTTGCGCTTTCTCGACGACAGGCGCCGGGAGCGGGACATAGCCGAGTTCCTCGGAGAACTTCTGGCCATCGGTCAGGCCCCAGGCGACGAATTCCTTGAGGGCCTTCAACTTGGCTGCATCGTTGTATTTTTTATTCAACAAGAGCCAGGTGAAGCTCACGATCGGATAATCTTTTGCACCCTCGGGATCCACCGGCCAAACGCGGAGGTTTTCCGGCATCTGAACGTTCGCCAGAGTCTCCGCCGCGCCGGCGATATCCGGAGCGACGAAATTTCCAGACTTGTTCTGGAGGCTGGCCATCTTGAGTCCGTTGTTCTTGGCGTAGCCGTATTCAACGTAGCCAATCGCTCCCGGGGCCTGCTGGACCAGCGCGGTCACGCCTTCGTTACCCTTGCCGCCGACTCCGACGGGGAATGTCACCGACTTGTCGGTGCCGATCTTGTCCGCAAATTCTTTGCTGATTGCCGAGAGGTGCTGAGTGAAGACAAACGTGGTGCCGCTTCCATCCGAGCGGTAGGCGACTTGGATCGGGATGGCCGGGAGTGTGACTCCGGCATTGTCCTTCGCAATCGCGGGATCGTTCCACTTCGTGATCGTGCCGAGGTAAATCCCTGCCATCGCCTCACGCGAGAGGTTCAACTTTTCCACGCCGGGAAGATTGTAGGCATAGACGATCTCGCCCGCCGTCGCCGGGATCATGACCACTCCATTGGCGACCTTGGCGATTTCGGCATCGCTCATCGCCGCGTCGCTCGCGCCGAAATCCACCACACCCGCCGTAAAATTTTTCACTCCGGCGCCACTGCCGACGGACTGGTAGTTCACCTGCACGGAAGGGTGCAACTTGCTATACTCGGCCCCCCAACGCTGATAGAGCGGGGCGGGAAAAGATGCTCCGGCTCCCGAGAGCTGTTGCGCTTGAAGTGTGGGACCGGCCACGAGAGTGGCCGCGATGGCCGCGAAGGAAAGGAAGGATTTTGTTTTCATGGGACGTTTCTGACCTGAGGGCAAAGCGGGAGCGATGCCAACGGAACGATTGTGACATTTTTGTCACATTCGTCACGCCGTTCGTTTTATATTCGCATAAACGAATATTCTTATTGACGAATATAGGATCTCCGTCGAAACAACAAGCATGTCGCTGATCTCCATCTACGAATGCCTCTGTGACGAGACGCGATTGCGAATCATCCACCTGTTGACCCACGGCCCGCTCTGCGTCTGCCATCTCCAGGCGGTGCTCGAATCCCCGCAGGCCCGGATTTCCCAGCATCTTGCCTACCTCCGCCAACGCGGGATGGTCGAAAGTCGGCGGCGGGGCACTTGGGTGATCTACTCGCTCCCCAAAAAACCATCCCCCGAACTCACCCGCCATCTCGCCTGCCTGCAAGACTGCGCAACGACGAACCGGGAATTCCGGGCCGACCTGAAAAAACTCCGCAACCGCGTTGACTCCTGCCTTCCCGACTACCAACTCACCAAGACATCATGACCAAGCCCTTCAAGATTCTTTTCCTCTGCACCGGCAACTCCGCGAGGAGCATTTTTGCCGAATTCATCGGCCGCGCGCTCTCCGGCGGACGCTTCGAGGTCTCCAGCGCGGGGTCGGATCCGAAGCCTGCCCCCCACCCGACGGCGCTCAAAGTGCTCCAGGAAAAATTCGGCTATTCGGTGGATGATGCCCGGAGCAAGTCGTGGGAGGAGTTTCGTAAGGTCGAGTTCGATTTTGTCATCACGCTCTGCGACAACGCCAAGGAAGTGTGCCCCGTCTGGCCCGGTCAGCCGATCATCGCACACTGGGGATCGCCCGACCCGGCGGAGTTTGAAGGATCGGACGAAGCGAGGGAAACCTACTTCTGGAAAGTCGCGCAGCAGATCCGGCGTCGGATCGATCTCTTCTTCTCCCTCCCGTTCGAGAAACTCGATGCCCTCCGGCTCGAGGCCGCCACAAAAGACATCGGGCTGAAAGAAACCATTCTATGAAAACCCTTGCCGTTTACGATCCCCCCATGTGCTGCCAAACCGGAGTCTGCGGACCCGAAGTCGATCCCGAGCTCGTCCGCATGGCGGCGTTCTTGGAGACATTGAAAGAGCGCGGTGTGACCGTGGAGCGTTACAATCTCGCGCATGAGCCGCTGAAATTTGTCGAGAACCCGGAGGTAAAGGCGTTGCTCGACGACGAGGACTCACTCCCCGCCGTATTTGTCGACGGGAAACTTTTCCTCACCGGACGACTACCGGATGCGAGCGAGCAGGCGGCGCTCCTCGCCGGGCTGGAATGACCAGATTCCCCGCCTACGCAGTCGAGCCCGACACGGCGACTCGATACCTCTTTTTCACTGGAAAAGGCGGCGTCGGAAAAACATCCCTGGCGTCGGCGACTGCGATTGAACTGGCCGCTTCCGGACGAAGCGTGCTTCTGGTGAGCACCGATCCGGCTTCGAATCTCGACGAGGTCCTCGGCATCCGCCTCACGCGCTCGGCCCAACAGGTATTGGGTTCCCTGTGGGCTCTGAATATCAATCCCGAAGACGCCGCCCGCGAATACCGGGAGCGGGTCATCGGTCCGCTGCGTGGTGTTCTACCAAACCATGCGCTGGCCAGCATGGAGGAAAGTCTCTCGGGGTCCTGCACGATGGAGATTGCCGCGTTTGACGAGTTTGCGGCATTGATTGCCGGTCCGGATGCGGACGGTTTTGAGCATATTGTTTTCGACACGGCGCCGACCGGCCACACGCTTCGGCTCATGGGACTCGCGAAGGCTTGGGATTCCTTTCTTGATGGGAACACGACCGGGGCTTCGTGCCTCGGACCTCTGGCCGGTCTCGAGAAGCAGCGGGAAGTTTATTCCCATACTGTCGCAGCGCTTGGCGACCCCTCGCTGGCTACGATCATTCTCGTCAGTCGCCCGCTCATATCTGCGTTCCGCGAAGCCCAGCGGGCCTCGGAAGACCTCCGCGCCATCGGGATTGCCAACCAACGGCTGATCATCAATGGGGTTTTTGAGCCGGCACAGCCAGGCGATTCCGTCGCGGATGCTGTGAAAGCCCGGCAGGCCTCGGCCATCCGGAAAGCTGAGTTGTTTCTTCAGTCACTACCCGTTTCTGCCGTCCCCCTCCGTCGATCCAATCTCGTCGGCCTTGATCGGCTTAGGAACTTTTTGACGGAGAGAGACAGCCCTGAGGTCACCGAGACCGAAGTGTTTCTCGGCACGACCGAGTCGGCAGAGGAATGCCTCGATTCCCTCGCCGCTCCGGGCTCCGGAGTCATTATGACGATGGGAAAAGGCGGCGTCGGAAAAACCACCGTCGCCGCTGCGGTCGCCTTCGCACTGGCTCGCCGGGGGCTTCGTGTCCATTTGACGACGACAGACCCCGCAGCCCATGTCGCCCATGCGCTTGAAACCATTGTCCCGGGTCTGACCATTGGCAGTATTGATCCCGTTCTCGAAACCGAGCATTACCGCGAAGAAGTCCTGCGCACGGCAGGGACCGGACTCGACGCCAGCGGGCTTGCTCTGCTCGAGGAGGACCTTCGCTCCCCCTGCACCGAGGAAATCGCCGTCTTTCGTGCGTTCGCCCGCGAGGTCGCCAAAGGACGTGATCGATTTGTCGTGCTCGACACCGCTCCGACCGGCCACACCCTCCTGCTGCTCGACGCCAGCGAGTCTCACTCCCGGCAGCTTGAGAAACAGGCCCGCAGCGAACAGACCGAAGATGTGCGAAATCTGCTGCCCAGACTGCGGGATCCGGATTTTACCCGCGTCCTCATCGTCACCGTGCCGGAGGCGACACCCGTTCACGAGGCGGCGGCCCTTCAGGACGATCTGCGTCGGGCGGGAATCGAACCATTTGCGTGGATCATCAACCAAAGCCTCGAAGGATGCGCCTCGACCGACCCCCTCCTGCGTGATCGGGAAAATGCCGAGCGCCATTTCCTCAACGAAGTCACCACCAACCTCTCCCGACGCACGATCCTCCTCCGCTGGCAGGCGAACGAGCCGGTTGGCGAGAATGGCCTTGCCGAGCTGCTGTCGAATCGCATCGAATCCACTCTATGAAACCCACCGTCCTCATTCTCTGCACTGGAAATTCCTGCCGAAGCCACATGGCCGAGGGGATTCTCAAAAATGCTATCGGTGATCTTGTCGATGTCCAAAGTGCGGGTTCGAAGCCTGCTGGCTACGTCCACCCAATGGCCATCGAGGCCCTTCGCGAAATCGGCATCGATATTTCCGATCACACGTCGAAACACATGAACGAGTTCCTCGACCGCCCGATTCACACGGTCGTCACGGTCTGCGGAAATGCGGATCAGGCGTGCCCGATGTTTCCCGGTCAGGTCCATCGACATCATTGGGGGTTCGACGATCCGGCCCACGCCACGGGCACCGAGGCCGAGATTCTCGGCGAATTCCGCCGGGTTCGCGATGAGATCCGCCTCGTCTTCGAGGCTTACGCGGCCGGTCTACGCGAAGGGGCGTCGCTCCGTTAGCCCTCGCTCGTGAAATGTTTTTTGTTGACAGTATTCTGAATAACGACCACTTTGATCGTTGTTGTAATGACCCGTCGGCGGGAGTTCACCAAACGACCCGAATTCTTTATGAGTCAATCTACAACAAATCCCAAATCCGAGCCACAGCAAGACCAGCAAGTTCTCCCGCAACGGCGCACCATTCCGGCCGAACCGATGCGCCAGTTTCGGAAAATTTCCGGCGACGAGAAATCTGCGGTTGCACAGCCAAAGAAAAACGTCAGTCGGCCTCAGCCCGAAAACCCGGCATCGCCCAAAACGGGAACATTGTCCCCTCGCGCCGAGGCCCTATCCCACCTCGATCCCGACAAAGGACCCGCGGCATTTGCCAAGCGCGCCAAGCCGCTCGCCGAAGACCTTGAGTCGGAGGGAGACGAAGAACGCGGGACATTCAATCGTCTCCGCACGTGGTTCAGTGATGGACCCGGGACACGGTATGCGATTCGCGCGTCGGTGGTCGTTTTGGGACTCTACGGAATCTTTAGTTGGGGAGCCGCCGTGGGACGTTCGGAAGCCAAGAAGGAAACCGCGGGGCCTGCAACCCGTGTGCTACCAGTGACCGACGGAAAGGAAGCAGGAGAAATTCTTGCGACGCTCGACAAGTCGCTGAAGCTGGCGCACAGCGGATCGGCAGACAAGGGGTGGGAGCTGATTCGCGGACTCTCGACGCGCTATCCGCAAACGCCGTCACTTGCCTACGCGGAAGCCCTGATTGCCTTGGAGGCCGGGGAGAATCTTGAGGCGGGAAACCTCGCGAAGACGTCGATTGCGCGAGGCGAGCGAGTCTCCGAGAGCCTTCTCATTCTCGCGGCCCTCGAATCTTGGAGTGAGACCGCCTCGACTTCGAAGCAGGAGGAGATCTTGGAACAAGCGATTCAAGCTGATCCGATGAGCCCTTACCCCCTTGTGCAGCTTGCCCTCCTCCATAGTGAGCACGGAGACGATGCCCTGGCCGCCCATCTTTTTGAATCGGCAAGGACGCGCCTCTTCCCGGTCGATAGCCATGCGGTGATCGATACAAGCCTTGCCATCTTCAAGTTGAAGAACACCCCGCCATCCGATCTCCCCGCAAACGAAGTGACCCCGACCGGTGTCGCGGAAAAGGACATTCCGACAGCCTACGCCGCGATGCGCCGGGGTGATTTCCAATCAGCCGCCCGCCTGCTGGCTGCCTCGCAGAAAACCGCGTCACCCGACTTGTTCGACTATCTTCTCCAATCTCCGCCCCTTCGCGAATACGCCCTCCGTCCGGAAATCCTTCCCTTCTACTGAGCCAGCACCGACCGGCGAAGGTGGAGGGTTCCGTTGTCCCACCTCGGAGCGGGAGCTTGTTTTGATTTGTGGTGTCATCCGGGTGCGACTTTTGGAAGAATGGGGTGAGCTTGCATCGATTGAATGAATTTTTCGCTTCGCGTCATCGCGTCACGCCTCCTCTACCCCGCCGCGCTGGCGTTGGTGTTTGCGTTCGTCATTCTGGAATCCACCTGGAAACTTCCACAAATCCAAGCCGCCTCGGCGGTGGCAGAGGAAATTCAGTCAGAGATCGGACCCCGGCTGCCGGGTCAGCGCTCGGTCATCCTCCCGACCTCCTCGATGGATGCCCGATGGTGGGTCATTCATACCGAACGGATGATCGAGAAGGGAGAATGGAGGGCACGATCTTCGGATCAGGATAACTTTCCGGTCGGAAGGAGCGTCCATTGGAGCAATCTACCCGTCTGGGGGCTGGTCGGACTCAGCCAGTTCTTCCCCGCAACTGATGGCCAACGGATTCAAAAGGCCGCCGCTATCTTCGGCCCGGTGAGCCTTTTGGTTCTCGTGACCGTGATCTCACTCGCCATCCTGAGGGCCTTCGGTTCCCTGCCCGCCGCTGTATTCTGCATCGCGTGTTTGGGAAGCTATCCGTTCCTGCACGCTTTCTTCGCTGGGGAGACCGACCACCATGGCCTTGTCGCTGCGTTCTCGATGGCCGGCGTGTTGGCGCTGGTCGCCGGAGTGCGGGAATCCGCGGCCGGGCAAGGCAGAAAGGCGAGGTGGTTTTTTATTGCCTCCGGCGCCCTCGGAGCCGTGGCCTTCTGGATCAGTGCTTCTTCGCAGGTCCCGGTTCTCGTTGGGATGGGCCTCGCGGCGATCGCTGCGGCGGGACTGGCGAAGTGGACCAAAAATCCCGGTGTGCCACCGAGGCTCTGGACGACGTGGGGTGCCACCGGGGGGATCCTCGTCGTTGTATTTTACCTCCTCGAGTATGCGCCCGACATCTGGCACCTCCGCCTCGAAATCATCCATCCGATCTACGCCTTTGCATGGATCGGAGCCGGATATCTTCTCACGATTCTGACATCCCGGATCAATCCTCCTCGCGACAGCGAGCCTGGCCGGTTCCTGATTCCACTGGCGCTGCTGGCCACCTCTGCAGTCGCATTGCCGGTTATTCTCATCCTGATTGCTGGAGAGCAGGTTTTTCTCGTCTCGGACCCGTTCCTGCTCAAGCTCCTAAACGACGATTTTATCCGCGAGTTGCAAAGCCTCTGGAGCTTCCTCGTTGGTCCTGAGGGAGATCGATTTCAGTTGCTCTTCCTCCCGCTTCCGGTCGCCGCGTTTGTCGTGAGCCTCCTCCTGCTCGCACAAAAAAGGCTCCCGACCGTGCCGGCAAGATTCGAACTCCTCTTCGCCCTCATTCCCGCCATCGTGCTCCAGCTTCTCGCCCTTCAGCAGGTGCGCTGGAGCATTAGTTCGTCCGCGCTCTGGATGGGAGTCACCGTGGTGATCGCCTATCTCTTTGCCTCGAACCGACGGCTGGGAAATGTCTGGCGGTGGGCTTCCGCCGTGGTCCTCCTCGTTGTGACGTTTTACCCTCTCGGCAAAATCGTTGGGTCGTTTTCGACAGGCAATTCGGCATCCGGCGGCGGCCCGGTGCCGGTGCAGGCGGACTACTTCTACTCGCTGATCGGTTACGACGTTGCAGCGCGCGTCCGCCAGTCGGTGCCGGGCTCCGTGCCAGTGATCCTGAGCGGTCCGTCCTCCAGCACTGAGTTGGCCTACTCCGGCGGAGCCCGCGTGATCGGCACACTCTATTGGGAGAATCGTGACGGGCTCTACGATGCCGCTGGAATCTACTCCGAGACGAATGAGGAAGAGCTCAAACAAGCGCTGCTCCGACGCGGCATCACCCACATCGTCGTGTTTTCCTGGGATGACTTCACCGAGAACTATCCTCGCCTCCGTCAGGGACTCGCGCCAAACGTCTCGCCCGGCGAAACCTGTCTCACCGGCTATCTCGCTGAAAAGCGCCCGCTTCCGACTTGGCTGAGTCCCCTCTTCTATCGAATTCCGGATGAATACGGACTCCCGAATGACTGGGTAAGGATCTATGAATTCCGGCCAGAACAGTCTCCATCGGATGCCCGCATCAAGCTCGCCCTCTTCCACCTCGCTGCGGGAAAGAACGACCTCGCGATCGGGGAGCTGATGGCCTCGATCTCACTCGATCCGAAGTCACCCCGACCCGTGAAATTTCTCGTCGATCTCCTGCTCCAGGTCGGACTCGATTCCGAGGCCTCCCGACTCCTCACCCACTACCTCGCGAGCGACGACAAAGACAAGGCCATGCTGGTCAAAGCGATTGCGGATGAGTTTAAAAAAGAAGGGAACACCCAAGCCGCCGAATTTGTGCAGTCGCAAATCGATGCGTCACGAGGGAAGCCCGACCGATAACATAACAATCGATCTGCGCTATTTATTATCCCATCCCTTGCGGTAGGCTTCCAGGCTCTGCTGGAGGAAGGCCTGCGTGCCAAACTTGGCGCGGAACAATGTGTCGTTGTAATCTTTTGCCGAGATCCAGTTCCGTCTATCCGCGGGGCTTTGAGGCGCTGTTCCTCCGACCTCCTCGATGAAGTCGTCCTGGAGCTTCTCCCACTCCACCACCTGCTGGTCGTTGGTAATCGGGATGGAAGGTGACTCCGGCACAAGGGCCGCTGGTAGCAGGACTTCCGAATCGGCACCGGCCATCGGGGCTGCTGGGGGATTTGAAGTTGGAGCCGAACCTTCCGCGATCGGGATTGTTGGGATATCGCCCTCAGCGAGCGGTTCAGGCTGCGTTGTGGTTGTCTGAGATCCGGGAGTGGAATTCACGCCGGATGATGCGGTCGAAACGGCTTGCTCCGTGGAACGCGGGACCGCACCTCCCGCGATGGAGGGTGGGCGCAAAGAAGTGGTAACCGACGACGATCGGTTCGAGACGGAGGGCGCGACCGTGCGATCGGTCGGTGCAGATCCCCTCGCCGTCTTGGCGCCCGATATTGGCGGCGAATAAGTAGCAGCGGTGACAGAGGTCGGAGCCGATGCGGCTGTTTGGTTGACCTGCGGCGGTGTTTCCGCGGCGGGAGCTGGTTCTGACGAAGAATTTCCGAGATAAACCGAAGTGGGGAGTTCTTTCGGGGACACGGCTTCAGGTGTCGAAGACGTTGAAAAGGCCGAGGGCGATGAAATTCGCTCGGTCACGAGATAGGCACCGACACCAAAGAGGATCGAAGTGAGGGCCAGAGAGAGGACAAAGACGAATTTTGATGAGGTCATTGCTGAGCTGCGTCTATTGATGCCGAACAAATTTGTTTCGTCACAAAAAAGCCAGTGCGGGAGTTGGACCCGCACTGGCCTTCGGATTGTTTGGCTGAGGACTCACTCCTCTCGGAAGACGAATGAGTCAGCCATGTTAAGGGTTTGGATTACGGTGTGTATTGGCCTTGGACAATATTTCCACCGTCCTGAGTGCGCTGGACGTTCACGTCACCGAGCTTGACAGGCGCGTCAAAGTCACGGAGCTGAGCGCCAATCGCATTGAGAACATCCAATTGGACAGATCCAATATCGTCGCGGTAAGGCAAACGGACGTAACCCCAGAGATCGTAGGATCCGTTGGCGAGCGTCGGAGTCGCGGAACCGGTCGCGTTGGGAGTATTCGCAACACCACCCGTGTTTCCATACGTTCCCAGAGTGCCGAGCGTTACACCGTTCCAAGCAACTTCCTTCGCACCGCCTCGAATGGCGGAATCCGCATCGGAATCACCCAAGATGGTGATGTAGATGTCACCCGAGTTCCCACCGGGAAGGTTCAGGGTCGAGGTCAGAGCCGTCAACAGAGGACCGAAGGTCGCGAATCCGCCTTGGCCGAGTGGCGTGGACACACCCAAAATGCGGGTGTCGGGTGAAAGCGTTGTCGCAGGCCACAGGACATGGCTCGTGACTGTTCCACCGTCGATGACCGCCCGAGCCGAAGCCAAGCTACCGCCGCCGCCGGAAAGACCCACGGTCGGAGCCGAGTTATACCCACTGCCTGGATTGGTGACGGTGAAGCCCGTGATGCGGCCGTTGGCCACGGTCGCTGTCGCCGTAGCGCCGGTGCCGTTGCCTCCCGTGAGGGTGACCGTTGGAGCCGAGGTGTAGCCTGTGCCGCCGGACACCACTGTCACACCAACGACAGGTTTGTTGGTCGTATTGGTGACCGTTGGGAGCCAGTTCTTAATGTTCGTGGCGGATCCCACACCGTTCGCCGCCGCCCAAAGGGTGCGGATACCCGAGTCAATTCCACGGCTCAACGGATAGACTTTTTTGTTAAAGTCTGTGTTGTTACCGGTCAACTGCGAGAGTCGGAGTTCGCCGTTCTTATACAATTGATTCGCCAATTGCGGGGTCAGATTGAGGCCCGTTGGAGCCCCTTTGCTGGCGACGATACGAAGCGGAAGAATTCCGAAAATCGGATCGTTCAGCGTCGCATAGGTTGTCGGTCCGTTCTCCGGGAACGAGATGCTGTTTTCACCCGTCCAAGGTGTGGACTCCTGATACTCGTTACTGATGTGGAAATCAGGAACAGCCGTATCGACCGGAGTGTATGTGGTATTCGTGAGCACATCGACTGCACCGCTGCCCGCCCCGATCGAGTTGGCAATGAACCGGGCCAGTTTGCTGGACGAGTTGCCGTTCCAACCGGCTGCCGAGCCATTGTAGGTCAACTTGATGTTCACGGAATGGCCGCCAATAGTAATGTTCGACCATTTGACCACGTTAGCAGTAATCAACGCGGATCCATTGAAGGATCGTGTCGCGTTGCCCTGGCCAATAATCAGGTTTTCAATGGCTGTGGTGAGTTCCGTTCTGAGGGCGGGAGCCCCCGTAATGTAGACGGTCGTTTGGGCAAATGCCGATCCGGCCAGCCCGAGCGCGACGGCTGAGGTCGCAAGGAGTTTCAAAGTTTTCATGATTTTAAGGATAGAGATTTTTGATTAAGTTTTTATCTGATTTAACTGAGTGTTGCCTGCCGTTTGCGACGGCGCAGGAAAACCATGAATGCGGTTCCCGAGAGCGCGAGCAATGCGTAGGTGGAAGGTTCTGGAACGGCCGTGAACGAGAGTTCACCCGAGCTGTTCAGGCTGAAATTTCCGAGGTAGGTGTTTGAGGTGGCGAGTGTGGAACCAGATGTCGGAGCCAGATAGAAGTCTAACACCGAGTTTGTCGGCCCCTGATTCGCTCCAGACGTCAACTGTTCGATTCGACGCGTCGCGCCGAGACCGAAGCTACCGTTCGTTCCGAGTCGGGTATTGTAGTTATTCGTGTCCGTTTTGGCACCAATAAACGCCACGGAGCTGTTAACCGTGCTCGTCTGGCCAACGAAACCACCGCCGAGATTCGAGTTTGCAAAGCTGTCAAACTCCCCGGCGAAGTTATCTTGGATCACTGAACCCAAAACCGCCGACTGAACCGCCGGATTCGTTCTCGCCTTGGTCACGAGGATCGTCCGGGCATTATACCCGCTGATCGGCGTGTTGTTGAGAGAGTTATCCGTGAGCCCCGAGACAGACCAGCGAACGCTGGTGCCATTGGTGGAGTTGGTCGCCCAACCCGCCCCGAAAACCGCCGTGAGGTCGGCATTCAGGTTGGTTACGACTGTCGACGTATTTGGAATGACCCCGAACGTGACGTTAAATGAGGCACCGGGCGTCGCCGTTCCCCCGTAGGTTGGTGTCAGGAATTTGGATAATGATCCAAGATTCACGGCCAACGTATTGGAGGCAGCGGTCTGTCGGAACCCAATGAAGATATCACCAGCACTGTAGGACGTGAGCACCGCGGAGGCGGATGGCAACTGGAGTGCCACCGCACCAGCCACGAGCGCCACGCGCGCCAGCCTGATGATGTTTGATGTTTTTTTCATGTTTTTGTTCTTTGTTTTTTGAGTTTGTTTTTCGGTTTGTTTTTCGACTCCCGAAGACGGGTCATGAAATTTTAATAACGACTTATTTTGTCGTTATTGAATATATCGTTAAGGGAAATGGCGGGAGGAGTCAACAGCTTTCTCGACATTTTTTTGGCAGAAATTCTTCTGGATTTCGGAGACGAATATCCGGGCAAATCAACCCTCATCGTCTCCTCCATAGCCGAGGACTTCGACGGTGATGACGGACGGCAAATCCGGCTGGGTGTTCTGGCCGGACTGGGCCTGATTCGCCACCGACTCGGCAGCCGAAGCAGCAGCCCCTGAGGAGGACGATCCTGAAGTGAGTCCGCCGATGTTCGGAGCCGCCACGACCGGAGCGGTCGGGACACCCGCTCTGGTGCCTCCCACGCTGATATTATCGGCGTTCAAGACCTGAACGGCGGCAATATTCAGGTTTCCCGTCGCCCGGATCCCCGCATCGCCAGCATCCACAGCGCCGACCGGAGCGATGAGGTCCACGCTCCCGGGAGGAACCCCCTCGACCGTAGCCAAAACGCCGATGCCACCACCGGTCGCGATTCCCGCGAGGTCGACGTTCAAAGCCGCGCTCTGCGGATCGATGAGCACACGCGTGGGAGGAGCGGACTGCACAGTCTTCGACGAGGCCCCGGCAGCGATGTCGCCCGTGGACGACCAGATAATTTCATTGCCTCCGCGAAGCGTGAAGATCCGCGAAATACCAATGTCCACGTCGTTATTCGCAAAAATCGAGATGTTTCCACCGGCCTCGGTCACGATGCCCGGCGGAGTCAGCGACGTGCCAACCGTGGTCGTGGTCAACGTCAATCCGCCGCCCGGGACCAGCATGCTGATATCGCCACCGCTCTTGGTTCGGATATCTCGGGAACGTGTGGTGATGTCACCACTTGCCGAGAGCGAACCGAAGAGGCTTCCGATGGCCTCGAACCCAGGCACGTAGGCATCAGATTGCTGATAACTCGGGTCTGCCGGGTCACTATACGCTCGCCCCGCATCCCGCAGGACGAGGAAGAAGAGTTCGAGAGCCAACTTCGCCCGCAGGTCCGCACTCAGAGTCGAAAGGCCGGAGGTGTTCAGGAAGCTGGCTAATTCGGTATTCGACGCTGCAAGCTCAGCGAGGTAAGTGCTGGCATTGTCCCCGCTCAGGACGGACTCAAGGAATGTGCCCGCGTCCGGCACCAAGTTGGCCAGACTGAAAACGGGTCCAATCCCAGCGCCTACGATCAAGTCGGCCCCGGCAAACGGAAGGTTGGGGTTGCGCGCATTCCCGATGCTGGTAAGCCCGATGCCAAGACCGTCCCCATTTGGATCACTTGCTCCGGTGCCAAAATCAAGATTCCCTCCAGCCAGCAAAGCCAGTGCTCCGGGTCCACTGATCTGAATATCCCCCGGGAGGGTCGTCTGGGCATTATTCAGCGCATTTCCGGGAAGGCGCGTGGCGGCCACCCGGAGGAGCGATTTGTCATTCCATGGCCGGATGTCGCCCCCCGACGAAACAATACTCACATCGGTGGATTTTGTGTTTTGGATGTAAAAGGCGATGTCGCTGATATCGCCACCGGCCACAATGCGTGCCGCCTTCGAGGAATAAAGGGTGAGACCGGAGATATCCCCGAGACCCGAATAAATTCGAACCGGCTCCGAGTCATTTGCGTGGAGCACGCTGGTCCCGTGCAGCGCCTGCTGCGTCTGGATCAAAGCCTGCTCTCCCGAGCTGGATCCCGACTCGTCAAACAGATTTGTGATTCCGAGGAGGAATGCCGTTGGAATATTTTGGTTGGCCGCGGCATTGTCACGCGCCGTGCTCTGAAGCCCGAACGGAGTGAACACACCGGCGATATTGGCCGGATTGGCATCGGAAAGATTGATGGTCGCCGAGGCCCACGATGTCCGGCGGGTCGTGGACGTCGGGCGATAGAT
>JBMOHW010000020.1:0-27681 GCA_049317665.1 Terrimicrobiaceae bacterium
AATAATTTCTATTATAGTCCAAGTATTCTAAATAATTATTGGTCTGCTGGAAGCACTGGTTGTGCATCTTGCCTTGATATAGTCGAAGGAATGTGTTCGTGAGTAACAGCGCAATACTACAAATAAACAGTAGAGGAAAAACAGGATCGATTGGTCCGACTGGTGCTGCTGGTCCAATTGGTCGAACTGGTGCTACAGGGTCTACGGGAGCAACTGGATTCGTAGGTGTTTATTATGTAAGTTCCACATCAACTTCGAATGTTATAAACATAACTCTTTCTAATGGAACAACATTTGCAGTCAATGGCAATTTTAGAGGAGCCACTTTAGCAGATAAAACTGCTGGATTAGTAGAAGGATCAAATACTGCAAGCAATCCAATAACACAATTTGGATTGTTATTTGATGTTAGTGGCGGCACATTCAACTTTAAAGGTCTTTGTGCATACGGATCTCTTAGAGCATCATTGACTGGTCCAAATAATGAATATATCTCTATCGATACAATTTATTGGGGCACTGATCTTTTAGGAAATTTTGATGCACCCACAATGGCAACTGGAAGATTGTTGTATCTTGGAACACCAACGGTTGTTCGTGGCTCAGGAATAACACATTCAGCATTAACTTCAGATAATTTAAGACTTGGATATTGCGGAGCATTCAACTTTACTAGAACAATACACTCCGCATCTAGTGATGACACAAGTTCTCATTTAAATGCTGGTGCAAAAATACTTTCTGTTGGACCAGTAAGAAAAGGAGCATTTTCTGGATTAACTGGAACCCAAATGATATCTGGAGTTGGATCAACTCAAGGTATATTTTTAGATGCTGATACTGCTGGTGCATTTATATTGCACACTCCAATTGGAATACGAGGAATTAGTGGTTCATTCCGTGCTAATGAAATTGCATCAATAACATTGCTGGTTGAATCTGACGATGTGTGGAGATTCCCAGAGAATGTTTACTTTGAACCAGATGAGAATTATCTTTCTTGCGGAAAGAATATCATAGGACTTACTACTTACGATGCTGGTCAAACTTGGTTGGCAACAGTAGCACATCGTGGACATGGTGTGGAAAATGTAAATAGACAATGCATTCCAGGATATCTCTTTGGATCTTGCTGTTATCAGAATTCAGACGGAACTCTAGAGTGCCTAGACTATACAACTCAATCCGTATGTGATAAATTGTTTGGAAATTTCAATCCAGCAAAGTCATGCGAGGATTCATGTGGAGCGGATATCGGCATATGCTGCGCAAATGGAAAATGTATTGAAAATGTGTCAGTTACATTATGCGATAAGTTTGGTGGACAATACTGGCCTTCTGTCTCTTGTTCGGACTACAATCCAGATGGTTCTAATTATCCACCTGGAGTATTGACTGGCGAAGAACTTTCTGCTCAAGGAAGATTCTGCTACGATACTTGCAGCGATGTTCAAACTGTCTGCTGCAAAGATGGGCAATGTCTGGGCAATTACACAAGAGTTCAATGTGAGTTGATTCTTGGTGGAAAATCATTAACTGCTGCTTCTTGCTCGGAAGCAGATTGCTGCGATTACAGCACAATTGATGGTGCTTGCTGCCTTTGTACGAATACTAATGGAGTTACTGGATATGAGTGCTTGGGTGTGTTGTCACCAAGTGCATGTAAGGCTGCTGGTGGATATTTCATGGGTCCAGGAAAGCAATGCAACGAAGTAAGTTGTGGTTGTGTTTGCAATGGCGGTGGTGGTGGCAATGGTGGAGGTGGTGGTGGAAGTTCTGATGTTGGAATTTGCTGCAAGGATGGAACATGCCTTACAAGTGCAAATAACAAAACTGCATGTGATGCTGCCTGTGGTAATTGGTTGAGTACAATATCTACAGATGAGGGAACATATCAGTTCGGATCAGATCCAAATGATTGTGAGTTTTGTGCATTATCTCGTCCACTGTTTAACATGTCAGATATTGGAAGTTGCAATCCAGCAATTCAATTTATACGAGAACGAATGGACAATGCAAGCACATGTTGCAACACCACACCTGAAGATATAGCAAGCGCATCACAAATTTGCACCGATGTATTTTTTAATCTCTTTGGTGTGCCGATTTCAATAAGTTTATATTCTGGATCTGCTCAAACTTTAAGAGCAAAAATTAAAGATATAATGACATGTCCATTGTCAACTCTGAATCAATATGTCATAGAAACAACAACAGATTTTATAATCCAAGAATGGTTAGACCTTGGTCTTACTGTTGCTGGAAATTGCCCATTAAGATGCTGCACTTGTGATTCATTTGGATCACCACCACAATGCAATGTTGTATACGGTAGCATAGGATCTTTGATCACAGTAAGAGCATTGTGCAATCAAGAGATATTATGTCCAGGTGAAAATGTTGCATTGCCCCCAGGAGAAAATTGTGGTGGTCCTGGTCAAATTGGTGGTGGCGGTGGTGGTGGAGGATCAGAGTCGCTAAATTGCTTAGAACTCTATTGTTCTCTCCCAGCAGTATCTTACTGTGAATGTTCAAATTTTGGAGTTGCAGATAACACTGTCAAAAATGTAAAAATGTACCTAAATAGTACAGATTATGTTTGTGTTCCAGTAGTATGTGAAGATTGCTCTGGATACGAACTATGTGAGGAATCCTAATGTCTTCAGTACAGTTTAGATCAAGAATAAAACCAGCATTTGACTATTCAGATAAATTGAACAGTTACGGTGTTTGCTGTGGTACAACTGGAGCGAATAATAAAACAATAAAATCATTTACTGAATGCTTCACTGAAGGTGGACATTTTATTCCTGTAGTTGATGGAAACACCGATAGTGTTTCATGCCCCGATAGTGATACTCGTCTGGGTTGTTGCTGTGCTTGTTCGTATGTGACACCTGGAGAATTAAATCAAATACCAACACTAGATGCTAATGGAAACACAACAACACCATACCTAGCATCTGGATTTACTGGTGGTGTTGCAAGATGTGAATGTGAAAGACTTGGCGGAAAATGGACTGAAGGATCTTGTCCAGATTCTTTAACAGCATCAACATGGCAAACAACTTGCATGAAGAGTGACAACTCAGATGCCAGAGCACCAAGATCTTGCTGCCATTTGGAATTTGATGAAGATACTGGTTGGCCAACTGCTGTAGTTTGCAAGGATGTTTGCTCATCTGGTGATTGTGCTAGACTTGGAACTGAAATATATCCATCTGTCTATGGTGATAATAGATGCACCATTCCTTTGAGAGAAGGAGACACCACAACTCAATGTGCAAGTTCTCCCTATTACTCCTACATGTTTACACGATCTACAGTATATGAAGGTTTTGCAATGGGATCTTGCTATACTCTAGAAGATAACAATGGCACACTTGAATATTCTTGCGCTATAACTCCAGAAGCATTATGCGAAGGATATTGGATTGTGGAGCAAGATGAAAATAACGCATTCTGCTTATCGGCATATCAACCATCAAATCCACAAAAATCATCTGGAAAATATCAAATTCAAACGATGGGACTCACAGCATTCAACGATTTGGGATTGACTGCTGGCGACACTTTCCAAGGTGGAGTCTATATTGGTATATTTAAACCACCAATCTTAAATGGTAAAAGCAGTCCAGTATATGGAAACCTAAGTTTCTCAAGTCCAAATTTAGCAACAATAGAAGGTGATTCTATTGGTGGCACGGATAAACAATGGGCAATAATTGTAGATGAAACTCCTTATTCTGTGGCATTCTTGCAGAAAGAAGAAGTTGATGTAGATTATGCCACATCTCTATGGGATGGATTCTACAATACCTACGGCAACACTGGTTCATTCAATGGCATCAACAATGCCATGACAAATACAATAAGATATACCGATAGAAACGGATTTATAGATTATTATCTTCCTTCAATTTATGAACTGTATTTTTATGCAGCATATTTGAATAGAAATAATATAGAGACTATTGGAAATCTGATGTCTTCTACATTGTTCAATACTAAATACTTAAATAAGAGCATACACAGAACAAAAATAGCAGGCAATGGGTTTGTATATGGAATAGGTGTCAATCAAAATTACACTGTAAATTATAAAACTTTGCTTTTAGAAAAGAAAAATATTGAGACTGCGTTATTCTTTAGAAGAATTGTTTTAGAATAAGGATTTATACAATGGGTTGCAATTGCAAGAATAAAAATAATGGTGGAGAACAACCTCCACAAGATCCAGCACCACAAGCACAACCTGAAATTGCATTTCGCAAAGAAGAAGCAATCCCACAAGGTGGATTGAAACAAAAATTGACCATGATGCAAAGTTTTGCCATGGCAATCACTTCGCGCGGAATGAATAATGAGAAGGTTACAAAACCAATTAAACAACTGCGTGTGTTGAGTTGCTTTGGAAACCAAGCACAAGGTGGAGTTCTTCCACCCTGCGAGCATCTAAAGAAAAGTTCAACAGACGGAAAGTTTTTCTGTGGTGGGTGTGGGTGTGGCGATAGAAAAGGAACATGGTTGTCTCCAGATAATCCAGAGTACAGCAAATTGGATTACCCTAAACTTAATTGCCCACTACAGATGCCTGGATTCACAAATTACGAACGATCAAAACCAGATGAATCTACATCTCCAATAACAAGAAGGTATTATATCGAACAGTTGCCGTATAAGGATATAGAGAATATCTCGGTAACCACGCACGAAATACCAGCAAAACTACCAGAAGATCAAAAATAAACAAAAAAACTCTCCTTATAAATAATGTAAGGAGAGTTTTTTAATGGCTTCAGCAAATGCACCAAATTCAAGAGAAACATTAATAGAGCACGCTCTTCGTGCATTGGGTCATCCTGTAATTCAAATAAATGTTGATCAACAACAATGTGAAGATCGTCTTGATGAAGCATTACAGTATTTCACAACTAGACACTTCGATGGTGTTCAGAAGATGTACTTTAAATATCAGTTAACTCAGACCGACATAGACAGAGGATTCATAGACATAAATGATATTCAACACCCTAGTAACGATCCTGATGGACCTAATGGCACTGATATTGTTTCTGTGGTCAAAGTGTTTAGATTTGGTACTCTTTCTGGTGTTAATATGTTTGATGTCCGCTACCAACTCGCATTGACCGATTACTTCGGGATCAATAGAGGTCTTAATGGTAGTCAATCAACTCCGCTTGCTGGATATCAAGTAACGATGTCTTATATCAGTTTACTCGAACAGTTCTTTAGTCCAGAAAAAGCAATAAGATTTAGCAAGGTTACAGACAAGATATACATGGATGCTTTGAGTGGAGATATCGATGCTGGTGGGTATGTAGTAATTGAGGCATATGCTGCACTGGATCCAGATATTCATACCAAGATCTATGATGATCGTATGTTGAAAAAATATGTCATTGCTCTTATTAAAAAGCAATGGGGTGCAAACATGTTGAAGTATGATGGTGTTCAACTTCCAGGCGGAATCACCTTCAAAGGTCAACAAATTTATCAAGACGCTATTCAAGAAATAATGGCAATAGAACAAGAATTCGAAAGAGCATATGAATTGCCCATCGATTTCATGATAGGATAATACATGGCAATAAATCCTTATTTCAACGAATATGTTGGAGAACAAAACCTACTCCACGATCTGACTGTAGAAACAATCAGAACGATGGGTAGGGATATGATCTATATTCCCAGAGAATATATCGATAAGGATCTTGTATTCGGTGAGGATGTACTTTCCCAGTTTAAAGATTCGTACATCATAGAAATGTACATTCAATCGGTAACTTCATTTGCTGGTCAAATGAATATAATTAATAAATTTGGAATTAATATTACCGATAAAGTAACACTGCAAGTAGCAAAAAGAAGATTTGATCAAGAAATAGTTGCGCGTGACCCCACCATAACACATCCAAGAGAAGGTGATTTGGTGTACTTTCCATTCAATAAAAGTTTATTTGAAATAAATTATGTTGAAGATAAGTTGCCATTCTTCCAATTTGGAATTTTAACAACATACACACTGACATGCGAACTCTTCACCTACTCCTACGAAAAGATCGATACTGGTATCAGTACTGTAGATGAAGTTGAAGAGAAGAGAAAGTATAACATGTATTACTTCCAGATATCTGGATCTCCAATTACAGGATCTACAGTCTTGAAGCGAGGAGATTTGATATATCAGGTATTGGGTACTACAGGTGCTGGCGTTACTTATCCAAATGCAACGGCAGAAGGAACTGTAGTGGAGGTCACTGGAGCATTCACTTATATTAAAGGTATAAGTGGAACATTTGCCACAGGACCAAATGGAACACAATCCATCAAGAGTTACAATTCAAATACTGAATATTACCTATTGAATTACAATAGCACAAATGTCAATCTTTCCATCGATCCAATTGCTGGTGTGGATGAAATTGAAAATGATGTATATGCGGAAGCAGCAGATAATGAACTTAATTTTAACAGGGATAATCCATTCTCAGAGGAATGCTCCTAATGTTTACTGTAGGACAATCATATTATAACGAGTCGATACGAAAAATTGTTTTAGCATTTGGTTCTATTTTTGAATCAATATACATCACTCGTTATGAGGTAGATGGAACAGAAAAAGAAAAAATTAGAGTTCCTTTGAGTTATGGTAGCAAGGAAAAGTTCTTCTGGAGATTATCACAAGAAAGTAGTCTCTCCAAGAATAGTAGAGTTGAAATTGTTCTACCAAAACTAGGATTTGAAATAACCACTATGGTTTACGATCCCAGTAGAAAACTCAACAGAACGATTCAGAGAGCAGATGTAGTTAATGGTGCATATAAGAGTTCATTTGCAGAAGTCCCATATGTAATAAACTTTGCATTATATGCTTTCACCAGAAATATGGATGATATGTTGCAAATTATAGAACAAATAGTTCCATATTTTGCACCAGACTATACAGTAACAATAAAGATGAATGATTTACATCAAACGGTCGATGTACCTTTTGTGCTGAACAATCTTAGTCTTGATGAGAATTATGAAGGAACATTCGATACCAGAAGAGCGTTGATAAGTTCTTTTGACTTTTCGGCAAAAACTTATATTTACCCAAATATTTGTGGCGGTACTGGAGGAATCATAGAAAGAACAGATATCAATTTCTACGATGGAGAGGATACCGTTTCTGGTAGCACATATGTTGGAGATGTTGGATACACTGGTAATCATGTTACTGGTTCTATTACTGAAGTGACTGGAGATTGGCCATGAGTGAAGAAAAACTGACAGCAGAAGAAAAGATTTCAAAGGTTTTGGATATTGAAGTGCTCCCCGTGGAACCTTCAGTCGATATACAGAAATCTGAAACTTTTATAAAAGAAGTAAAAATAAAACGAAAAGATCAAGTGCGGCAAGATTATGATGCTGCTCGAAAGAATATGAAAGAACTCATAACAAAAGGATTTGAAGCACTAGACGGAGTTATGAGGGTAGCAGAAGCAGGCGATTCTCCTAGAGCATATGAGGTCGCTTCTATTCTTATGAAGACAGTGAGCGAGATAAACACAGATCTCATGGGTATACACAAAACCACCTCCGAGGCATTAGGAGCAAATAAAGTTGTAAAGAACACCACAAATAATTCAATATTTGTCGGTTCAACCCGCGATCTTCAAAATCTTATCAATCAATCTCGTAGTCAACTAAAGGCAATACCAACAGAAGAAGTGGAAAATGACAGCTAAAAAAGATGGTTATCTTGGTAATCCAAACCTTAAACCTGTAGGCGTACAGCAGCAGTTCACACCAGAACAGGTCAAGGAATATATTAAATGCGCAACAGATCCTGTGTACTTTGTTGAAAAGTATGTCAAGATCGTAGCAGTGGATAAGGGTCTTGTACCCTTTGAAATGTATGACTTCCAGAAAGAACTCATTGCCAAATTACATCAAAATAGATTCGTAATAGGCAAACTACCTCGTCAGGTTGGAAAGACCACAACGGTAGGTGCATATTTGTTACATTATGTTTTATTCAACCAAAACATGAATGTTGCGATTCTTGCAAACAAGCAATCAACCGCAATTGAAATCTTGGGAAGAATCAAGATGGCATATGAATATTTGCCAAAATGGTTGCAGCAGGGTGTGATCGAATGGAACAAAGGATCCATCGTGCTGGAGAACGGGTCTAGAATTTTAGCAGCGGCGACCTCTTCATCTGCTATCCGTGGTGGATCTTTCAACTGCATCCTCTTGGACGAGTTTGCTCACATCCCTACGCAAATTGCAGAAGAGTTCTTCACCTCAGTATATCCAACCATCACCTCTGGTCAATCCACCAAGATGTTTATCATCTCCACCCCGAACGGTCTTAATATGTTTTATTATTACTGGAAGGGTGCTATAAACAATCAAAATGGTTATGTGCCATTTGAAGTTCATTGGAGTCAGGTTCCAAAATATCCAGGTGGTCCACTTAGAGATGAAAAGTGGAAAAATGAAATGATCAGTAAAACTTCCGAGAAGCAGTTCGAACAGGAGTTCGAGTGTGACTTCTTGGGTAGTTCAAATACTTTAATATCTTCTGGAAAATTACACACCCTGGTATATAATAAACCAATACTAAGAACTAAGGATGGAATGTGTGTTTATCAGGAACCTGTAAGAAAAGATCCAGATGTAGAAAAATCCCAGGATCATCTTTATTTCATAACCGCCGATGTTGCGGAAGGTCAGGGCAAAGATTACACCGCAATGACGGTAATAGATGTAACTGAATTTCCATATAGGGTCATAGCAACCTATAAAAACAATACGGTATCTCCGCTTTTGTTTGCTTCAGTTCTTAAGACAGTTGCTAAGAAATATAACAATGCTTATGTGTTGATCGAAGTTAACAGCATAGGTACAGAAGTTGCAAATATTTTACATACGGATCTTGAGTATGAAAATATAGTCAAAACCACCATGATGGGAAGAAAAGGTCAAATAATTACAGAGGGATTTGGACCTGGTAAGAAAATACAAATGGGTGTCAAAACTTCGGTACTAACCAAAAAAGTTGGATGTCAGGTTTTAAAGAACTTGATCGAAGAAGACAAACTTATCGTGGAAGATGCCGACATTATTTCTGAATTTACGACATTTATTTCCAAAAAACAAAGTTTTGAAGCAGATGAGGGACACAATGACGACTTGGTAATGTGTCTTGTTTTATTTTCTTGGGCAACCCGTCAACAGTATTTTAAAAATCTAACAGATATGGATGTTAGATTGGCAATGTATCAACAAGATATTGAGAAAATCGAAGAAGATATGTTGCCTTTTGGATATTATCTTGACGGTACTGATGATTTTGATGATGCCGAGGAAGATAAAAAATGGGGATCAAGTGATGAGGGGTGGCATATTACCGACAAACAAAATTTTAAGTTGCCTTGGGATTCATATAGAAAATAAAGTTAGGGTCATCAAAAATATTAAAAGTATGAATTGACTACATATAAATAGCAATTTTACCCAAGGAGAGCATTATGGCAAGACCAAATATAAGTTTTAGAATAAATGACGAATCTATGGTGGTTCCAATCACCGAAGGGTTCTCGACAACTATTGGTGCAGTATATAATCCAACAAACAATCTTAGAGTACTAGGAAATACCGCAGAAAAAGATGCTGGATATTACCTTGTACCAAATATTTCAGACTGGTATAGTCGTCTCAATGACTATATTACGGGGTTGCAGGGTGGTGTGACTTTTGCAGCAGGAAATACATTTTACAGTGTTGGTTCCTGTGCTGCATCTTATCTAAATGGAACCTACACTGCAACTGGAGGAATTTCGGCAGGATTTTCTGGTGAATGGTGGGCTGTTAACAACTTCCTGCAATATGGTTCTGCATGTTATGTTGGATTCGGAAACGGTCTTGCTGGAATCACCGCATTCTTTAATGTTGGATTTGATGTCATGTTCCAAGGAGTTTCTTCTGCAAACGCAGTATCGGCAATTACTAGCATAATTGACTATAAAGCATCAACAGATCAACCAGCAATTGGTGTAGTATATGTACCATCAGCGACTACAACGATTTCATCTTCATCTTCCTTTACTACTCCATCTGGAACTTCTACAAAAGAATATACCAGAGTTTATGGAGAAAAGGTACATCTAGATACAACGGGATTGTACTCCGTAACAACCATGCTCACTCCAGACATTGCTGGATGCATTGTTCGTACTGATAGAGACTATTATCCATGGTTCTCGCCAGCAGGTTCTAAGAGAGGTAGAATATTAGGAGTTGTTCGCCTCGCAAGAGCACTTGCACCAACAGAACAAGATATTCTTTATGATAATGGAGTAAATCCAGTTGTCACATTTGGTGGAGAGGGAACTCTATTGTATGGAGATAAAACTGGAGAATCAGCATCAAGTACTCTTTCCAGAATAAATGTTTCTAGACTTTTCATGTATATCAAGAAAGCACTTGCTCCAGTTGCTCGTTCAATTCTCTTTGAGCAAAATGATGCCATTACTCGTTCAAGATTTAAGATTGCCGCTGAAGGATTCTTGGATCGTATTGTTGGTCAAAGAGGTATAACTGAATACAAAGTAATTTGCGATTCTTCTAACAATACACCAGAAGTTATAGAAGCAAATTATTTCGTAGCAGATGTTCTTATCAAACCAGTGACATCGATTAATTATGTGAGAATCACCCTAACTAATAAAGATCTGTCATCGGTTCTCTGATAAATAGAGAAAGAGGTTAATAAATGCCAACATTAAACGAGTTTAGAAATAATTTCTTCGGAGTCAGACCAAATCGCTTTTTGGTTGAAACCAGATGGCCTACTTTGGTTACACCTGCTCCAGATATCACTGACCTCTTCATTTATGTCAAAGGTGCTGACTTGCCAGGATCAACTATTGGTACAATCAATATTGCATGGCAAGGTAGATTGGTAAAGTTTGCTGGAGAAAGAACATACGCAGATTGGGTTATCAACTGCTACGATTCAAATATTCCAGCAAAGGATTTGAGAACAGGATTTGAGCGTTGGATCGAAGCGATGGATGGTCGCAATGAACACAACCTAAACTATAATCTTGTTTCAGACTGGGTTATTCGATATAGCGATGTTACCCCAGGAACAACCACCACTCCAGACAATACACAATCTCCAAATAATTTCAATAAAGCAGTCAAATTGAAGAATTGTTTCCCAACAGATCTTGGTCCAATTACTTTAAATTATGATGTTGCTGATTCTTTCAGCGAATTTACCGTGCAAATTGCTTACGATTATTGGGAACCATATCAATAAGGAATAATAATGGCTTTTCTTGATCTTTTTGGGTTTTCGTTCAATAAAAAGGAAGATATAGCATCCCCCGATGGGGGGTTGACGGGCAATAGTCCGTCAACTCTTTCTTTTACCGCTCCAGAAAACTATGATGGCACACAAGTCTTAGAAACTGGAGGATTCATGTCCTCCGTCTATGATGTTGGTGGTTCATTTATGGACGAGAATGCTCTGATACGACAGTATCGTAGCATGTCTCTTTATCCAGAAGTGGATATGGCAATTGAAGATATTATAACTCAGGCAATAGTTTACGACAAACAAAACATATCAATCAGACTTGATATGAGCAATACTGAGTTGTCTGATAATATCAAATCCAAGATTAATTTAGAATTTGAGAAAATTTTAAAACTCTTAGACTTTAAAAATCGTGGATATGATATCTTTAGAAGATGGTATGTGGATGGTCGAGTATATTTTCAAAACATCATCGACATGGAACATCCCGAACAGGGTATTCAGGAACTTCGTGCCATCGATCCCATAAAGATTCGTAAGGTAAGAAAAGTTCAAAAAGAACTTAAGAGAATAAACAATACCACAGTTCCTATTGTCAAAAAGGTAGAAGAGTATTATGTTTATACTGATTTTGAAATAAGCAACGCTTCTACTGCCACGACTTCGAATGTCGGTGTAAAGATTCAACCAGATTCAATAACATATTGTCATTCTGGTCTTGTAGATCAAACATCTAAGAGAGTTGTTGGATTCTTACATAAGGCGATTCGTCCATTGAACATGCTTCGACAAACAGAAGATGCAATGGTGGTATATCGTCTCGCCCGTGCTCCAGAGCGTAGAGTTTTCTATATTGATGTTGGAAATCTGCCCAAACAAAAGGCAGAAGAATACATCAAGAATTTGATGACTCGTTATCGTAATAAACTTACATACGATTCCGCTACGGGAGACATCAAGGATCAAAGAAACCACATGTCAATGTTGGAAGACTATTGGTTGCCTCGTAGAGAAGGTGGCAAGGGAACTGAGATCCAAACCCTCCCAGGTGGTCAAAACCTTGGAGCAATGGAAGATGTTGAATATCTTCTCCGTAAGGTTTACCGTGCATTGAATGTGCCACTGACCAGAATGGAAGTTCAGTCTGGATTCAATCTTGGTCGTAGCAGCGAAATAACCAGAGATGAAGTTAAGTTTTATAAGTTTATTGAACGACTTCAGAATAAATTCAATGGTGTGTTTATGGATATATTGAAGAAGCAATGCATTCTTCGCGGCATCATGACACCAGAAGATTGGTCTAAGCATTATCATGATATTTCCATAGTCTATAGCAAGGATTCGTATTTTACAGAACTCAAAGAAAATGAAATTCTGAATGAACGAGTAAACATGCTAAATGTTCTTGGCAATTATAATGGAGTATTTTTCTCAACCAATTATATTCGTAAAAATATCCTTAAGCAAACCGATGAGGAAATTGCAAAAATGGATATGGAGATAGAGAAAGATAGGCAGAAACAACTCCAACAGCAATTGCAAATGCAACAATTAGGACTGATGGACCAAGAAGAACAACAGCAGTAATATATAATAAAGGAGAAAAATATGTCAAATAGCAAAGAAATTATAGATGCTTTAATTAAAGAAGATCTTTACACTGCAAAGAAACTCATCAATGAGGATTTGGTTGCCCGCATGGGTGATGCTCTCGAAACCAAACTGATGGATTTTGGTCCTACTCTTTTTGGTGAAGGACTCAAGGGCGATCAACACAAGATCGATGCCAATAAGAATGGCAAAGTCGATGCAGAAGATTTTAAACTTCTTAAGAATAAGAAAAAGAAAATGAATGAGGAATCTGAAATTATTGCCGAAGATTTCGAAAATCAATTAAAATCACTAGTTGAAGAAATTGAAGAAGAAACTGGAGAGCAATTATCAGAAGAAGAAATCATGGATATTGCAAATCAACTTCTTGATATTCTTTCAGAAGAACAAGAAGAAGACGAAGATGAGGATGAAGGCGACGAAGAAGAAACAGAAGAAACGCCAAAAGCAAAAAAAGGATTTAATCCAAGAAATACTGGCGGCGACGCATACTGATCTCAGGAAGACCTTCCATTATGAAACTCATAACAGAAACAATAGAACAAGTAGAGACACTTGTAGAATCAAACGAAGCAGGGTCAAAGACCTATAAGATTCGTGGTGTCATGATGGAAAGTGATGTCAAGAATCGCAACGGTAGACTTTATGAGAGCAAAATTCTCATGAAGGAAACAAGAAGATATGTTGTCGAATATGTTCAAAAGAACAGAGCACTTGGCGAATTAAACCATCCATCAGGACCAACCGTCAATCTTGATCGCGTATCTCATATGATTGTTAACCTTAAGGAAAATGGAAAACAAATTATAGGAGAAGCAAAGATCATAGACACCCCAATGGGTAACATCGTCAAGAATCTCATTGATGCTGGTGCTCAACTCGGCGTATCTTCAAGAGGTATGGGAAGTCTAGAAAACCGCAACGGTGTGAATTATGTCAAGGAAGACTTCACTCTTGCTGCTATTGATATTGTCGCAGATCCTTCAGCACCAAATGCTTTCGTTGATGGAATTCTCGAAGGAAAAGAATGGATCTGGAACAACGGTCTTCTAGTTGAAAAAGACATCGCAAATTATCACAAAGCAATTAAAAATATACCAAGCAGAAGACTCGAAGAAGACACTATTAATTTATTTAAAGACTTTTTGAGAAAACTATAATGCCTAGAATAATCAACGAACAATTAGAACGCGAATTGAGATTAAGAATACCCTCCATGGCTAGAAATATCCATGAAGGGATTTTGGGTGCAATAAAAAGCGCAGCGAGTGGAATTGCTAATGCTGGAATCGAATTCGCAAAAGGCGAATACAAAAAAGCAGCAGCATTGAATCTTGAAAGAGATCAAAGACTCAGAGATAATGTCGTAGGAGACTTACACGCTAATCGTCTAGGTATAAGCAAAAAAGAATTAATAAGATTAAGAGATGAAGTTCCTGATGCACATCCAACTCGACCAGAAAGAATGATAGACGATCCAAATCATGCTGGTCCAGGTCCAGCACCTAGAATTCCAAATCCAAAATTTAGTGACGAAATGGACAAATACCTTGTAGCAAAAGACGACTGGCACGCAAAACAGAAAATGAAAGCAGCAGTCGCGGGTATAAATGCAACAGACAGAAATATCGGAAGATTCGCAGAAACCCTGCAAGGCAAACCTGGAACTTCCCGCATCGGAACAATACAGAGACTTAAAAGATCTATTTAGTTAGACAAAATAGTGTGTAAATATAAATTAACCTAAATACTTTAAATAATATGGAGAACCAAATGCCAGATAATAATCCTTACGCAGAATTTCAATCAACCAAATTATACATGGATGCCACGGGAAAGGGTGCAAAGATTGCAGAACCTGTTGCAACTAATGCAGTAATCCCACAGTATCAAAAACCACTTGCTCAACAAAGTCAACAAGTTCAAGAAGAACAAGTTGATTATCTGGCAAATCTTTTTGATGGCGAAAATCTCAGCGAAGATTTTAAACTCAAAGCAGCAACAATCTTTGAGGCAGCAATCAATGAGAAGGTTTCAATAATTGAAGCACAAATCATTGAAGCATCCAAGGAAATAATTGAAGAACAAACAACAGCACAACATGCCAATCTCGTTGAGCATGTCGATGGTTACTTGAATTATGTAATCAGCGAATGGATGGAAGAAAATAAGGTTGCTATCGAACGCGGTCTTCGTACTGAAATTGCTGAAAATTTCATGAGCGGACTCAAGCAACTCTTTGAAACATCCTTCGTATCGGTCCCAGAAGATAAGTACAATCTTCTTGACGATCTCTACGCTGCCAATGCCGAACTCCAAGAGAGCACAAATAATCTTATCAAGGAGAACATGTCACTCAAGAACGAGATCAATGCTCGTCTTTGTGCCGAAGCATTCATCGAAGAATCAGCAGGACTTGCCGATACTCAGGTAGAAAAACTTGCTAAACTTGCAGAAGGTATTGAATTTTCAAATGTAGATCAATATCGTCAAAAGGTTGCTCTTCTCAAGGAATCATACTTCAACGGTGGAGTTAAGGAAGAACCAAAGCAAGTAGTCCAAAATAAAGCAGTTGCAGCAGAACCTCAACAATATGCATCAAGAATGATGACAATGTTGAGCGAAGACACAGGATCTTTTGTTGCTTCGGATGTAGATCAACCAGCAATGGAAACTCTTGTAAATAGTCTATCTGCACTCAATAAAGGCAAATCAAAGAAAATCAACGAAAATGTCGCAGCTGATCGCGTGAGATCACTGCTTAACTCGGGAACCGTTCAGGACAATTTCATCTAAGAAGTAAAAAATAATAAATAAATAAAAGGAAATAGGAGAGAAACCATGTCATTAGATTTTAGTAGAATACCAATGGACACCCTCGCAGAGAAGTGGGCTCCAGTTTTAGATCACGCTGATCTTCCATCAATCACCGACGCACACAAGAGAAGAGTAACTGCTGTTCTTCTTGAGAACCAAATGGCCTCAATGAAAGAAGAAAGAGCAGGCGGAAATCTTTTCGAAGCAACAATGGGACCAATCGGTATGGGTGGAAACCCAATCACAGGTCAAGTTGGTGCAGCAGGTAACTTTGCTGGATATGATCCAGTTCTTATCTCGCTCGTTCGTCGCGCAATGCCAAATGTTGTCGCCTACGATATCGCTGGCGTTCAACCAATGAGTGCTCCAACAGGACTCATCTTCGCAATGCGTGCTCGTTACGGTGCAGATACTGCAACAGGTTACACACTCGGAACCGAAGCACTCTTTGACGAACCATGGGCTAAGTTCTCAGGTGCATGTGGTGCTTCTGCTGGTCTTTATACCACACAAGTTTCTGGTGCAACTCTTGGCGTATTTACTACCGCCGCAATGGGTAACGGTGTTACATACATCACCCGCACTGATACCTTCTCTCAATTCCGTGGAATGTTGACATCAACCGCTGAAACTCTAGGACAGAATTCAGCATCAACCGATTTCCGCGAAATGGCATTCAGCATTGAGCGTATCGCAGTACAAGCAAGATCACGCGCTCTCAAGGCAGAATACACTACAGAACTTGCACAAGATCTTCGTGCAGTTCACGGTCTTGATGCTGAAGCAGAACTTGCTAACATTCTCTCAGTTGAAATTATGAACGAAATCAACCGCGAAATTCTTCGCGCAATGTATTTCATCGCTAAGACTGGTTGCCAGAATGCAGATCTTGCTGGTGTAGTAGGTTCTGGTGCAGGTGGCGTATACGACCTTGTTAACGACTCAGACGGTCGTTGGTCAGCAGAACGCTTCCGTGGTCTGATGTTCCAAATCGAACGCGAAGCAAACCAAATCGCTAAGGATACTCGTAGAGGTAAGGGTAACTTCATCGTATGCAGCGCAGATGTCGCTTCTGCTCTCGCAATGGGTGGATTCCTCAATCTCTCACCAGCACTCAATGTTGACATGCAAGTAGATGATACTGGTAATGTCTTCGCTGGTGTCCTTAACAACAAGTTCAAGGTTTACATCGATCCATTCGTTGCCAACAATGTCAACTTCGTCACTGTTGGTTACAAGGGAACCTCACCATATGATGCAGGATTCTTCTACTGCCCATATGTTCCACTACAAATGGTCCGCGCTGTTGGTCAAGACACCTTCCAGCCAAAGATTGGTTTCAAGACTCGTTACGGTCTTGTCGGCAATCCATTCGCTCAGGGTCGCGATCCATTCACCGCAAATCAAGTTACACAAGAGGGATTGATTGCTTCTACAAACGCTTACTACCGTCTGTTCGCAGTCACCAACCTCCACGGCAACACCGCCTGATAGGTTGAGAAATAACTAACCGAGAACCCACGGGGAAACCCGTGGGTTTTCTTTTATAAATACTTTTATGCCAAACAACAGTCAACAAGTCATTAAAGATGTTGTTCCAGATAATATTCTACAGGAATTGCCTGGAGATTTTCTGTTTGAAAATCCATTTCAACCAGCAACACACAACACTTTAACCAATAATAAATTCAAATTTATGTTGACTCGTTGTCCAACGATGACATATTATTGCCAAAGAGCAAATGTTCCATCTCTGGGATTCGGCACAAGCATTCAATCAAACCCAACAGGTATTGTAATCAAAAGACCAGGAACCTCGTATGTCTATGAGGATCTACAGATTGGATTTGCAATTGATGAAAATATGAAGAATTGGATGGAAATTCACAACTGGATCAAGGATCTTGGAATTTCATATCAGGGTGCAACAGAAGTTCTGAGAGAAAAGCAAAAGGTAGCATCTGCATATCTTTTGATTTTAAACAGCACATACAGACCATTCATGGCAATAAAGTTCAAAAATGTATATCCTACATTTTTGAGTGGTATAGATTTTGATTCTTCAAATACAGATACAGAAACTGTACTCGCAACTGCTACATTTGCGTATACTCACTACGAGATAGAAACATACACAACAGATCCATAAATACTATAGAATTTATATTATGAACATTGAACAAATAAAAGCACAAGCGGAACTTGACACTGCCATCGATGTGAATCATCTGGACGAAGAGTCTACAAAGGTTCCTCAAATTCACAACAAATATCTTTGCATTCTGATGGACGAAAAACTTCTCCTTGAGAAGTATGAATCCAATCTTAAAATTCTCAAGCGTGATAAATGGTTATATTATTCTGGTAAATTATCAGAAGAGGAACTGAAGAAGAAGGGTTGGGAACCATTTGATCTTAATATTCTCAAGCAAGATTTAGATCGGTTCATCGACAGCGATATGGAAGTCATTACTCTTTCTAATAAATTATTTCTTCAAAAAGAAAAAGTAAACTATATCGAAAGTGTCATCAAGATCATTTCAAATAAAATGTGGAATATTCGTTCAGCAATTGAATGGATTAAATTCACCCAAGGCGTATGATTAAAATAAAACAAGTGGATTCTGTTTATATTGAAATTGAGTGCGATAAAGGTATCGCTAAAGAGTTATCCTCTTTCTTCACCTTTAATGTGCCGAATTCTCAATACAATCCAGCGTTTCGCAAGAAGCGTTGGGATGGCAAGATTCGCTTGTTCAGCATTCTCACGAATAAAATATATGCTGGATTGCTTTCTTATGTTCTCGCATTTGCATCTGATCGTGGATACAAAGTAGAATATGAAACAAGTCTGTCAAAAGACACTACCCCTGTAGAATTTCCTACAGTCTATTCTGGGGGCAAGGTGATTCACCCCCATGACTACCAGATCGATGCAATCAAACACGCCCTAAGTAATCGTAGAACGCTCCTGATCTCTCCAACAGGAAGTGGTAAGAGTCTGATCATCTACATGATCATGTTGGAATTGTTGAAGCGTACCAACAAAAAGATTCTTATTGTTGTACCAACTACAGGTCTGGTTACACAATTAAATTCTGACTTTCAGGATTATGCAAATACCAAGGCAATATCAAAACACATTCACTTGGTTTACGGTGGTCAGGAAAAAACAACCGAGTCCAGAGTCATCATATCAACATGGCAAAGTTTATACACTCAGGATGAAAAGTATTTTGAACAATTTGATGCCATCATAGGAGACGAGTCTCATTTGTTCAAGGCAAAGTCCCTAGTAAAGATCATGACTAAACTCAAGAAGTGTGAATATAGAATCGGAACAACAGGCACGCTTGACGGCACGCAGGTTCATCGCTTGGTTCTTGAAGGATTGTTTGGTCCTGTTCGTCAAGTCACATCCACAAAAGAACTTATAGATAAAGAAGTTCTTGCGCATTTAAATATTGAATGTTTGATTCTTCGGTATCCTGATAAAGATATACAAGAGATTAAGCGTGCAAAATATGCTGACGAAATTGAGTGGTTGGTTCTCAACGATAAACGAAATCAGTTTATTACAGACCTTGCAACTAGCATTCCTGGCAATGTGCTTGTTCTCTTTAATTTTGTTGACAAGCATGGAGTACCTCTCTATCAGAAGATTTCGAAAGCAAGTAAAAAACAGTCATATCTTATCTGCGGTAAGACCGAAATCGAACAAAGAGAAGAAATAAGAAAAATTGTAGACAAGAGCAATAATAGTGTTCTTGTGGCATCATATGGAACATGCAGCACAGGCATCAATATCAAGAATATTCATGCCATCATATTTGCATCACCATCAAAGTCAGTTGTTCGTGTGTTGCAGTCAATTGGTCGTGGATTGCGTAAATCAGACACAAAAGAACAAGTCACGGTCTTCGACATAGGTGATGATCTGAGTTGGGGCAAGTATAGAAACCATGCCCTGAGACACCTAGATGAGCGCACTACCATATATACTAATGAGCAGTTCACATTCAAGAAGACTAAAATCAAATTAAGTTAGGAATCCACAAATGAATCTTAAAATTCTGAAACTCAGAAGCGGTGAAGAAATAATAGGTCAGATTCTTGAAGAAAATGAATCAGTGATTAAGGTATTCCAACCTATGTTTTTCAACATAATTCAATCATTTGATGATAATGGTATGCCATGTGATATTACCACAATTCATGACTGGTTGGTAAATACAGACGATAAAAATGTTTCACTTCCAATGAATCATGTAGCATTCATGAGTGAACCAAATAAGAATACCAAGAAACTCTATGAGATTGAAAGTGTCAAGGAATTCAATAAAGACAGTTATAAGACCACTGTTGAAGAAAATGAAAAGACACCAACCAATTCATTGCAAATGAATCAAAAGGATGCAGATGTCTTTGGAATGTTCTTGGAACAACTCATCAATCAGTCAATGGATAATCCACCAGCTGATGAAAGACCAAGAAATCCACCAAAGAGAAAAAGAAAGCAAAAGAAAGAGTATCTTCCACCAGATATGACAGATGAGAGTGAATTAGATCGTCATATGATCATGATGCAACTTTATATTCCAGCAGAAGCAATCATGAATATGGTTACCAGTGGTCTTTTGGAACCAAAAGTTCTACTTGACATGATCAAGGAAGTCAAGAAGCGTAATAAGTTCACTGGTGATGAGAAGGATCGTGGTGATTTTGGTGGTAAGTTCACCGATTGGAATCCAGATCCTAATTCAGATGACTATAAGTAATAGTTACTAATTAGAGGGATCCTTCTTTCTTCCTACACAGAAATTATACACACCATGTCGGATTCTTGTCAAGCTTCCATTACCGAGTTTTTAAAAAATGTTATAAAAGACTTGAAAGAATCTTTTTCCATGCTATACTTGTATCACGAACAGGATGAACATGAAAAAAGAAAATGAAGATCCAGAAGTGATAGAACAAGAAGTCAAAACTTTGAAGCATTACATAGATAATGAAAAATTTTGTAAGTCAATGGTCGAGTGGAAGAAGTTGGTGCATATTGCCGAGCAGTGTGGGGAACGCCGACCACCAGTGACCGACTACATTGCAGAATCCTTTCTGAAGATTGCAGAACATCTTTCACACAGACCCAATTTCATCAATTATCCTTTTAGGGATGACATGATTGGTGATGGGGTTGAAAATTGTTTGCTATATGCCCACAATTTTGATCCAAACAAATCATCCAATCCATTCTCGTATTTCACTCAAATAATTTACTATGCATTTCTTCGTCGTATAGAAAAAGAAAAGAAACAAGCATTTATTAAATATAAGTGCTTGCAAATGAACGACTTCGATGGTAAAGTAGTGGATTGGATGAAGAAAGATAGCGATGTGAGTTCTTATGGTGAATTTTTACAGAAACATTTCTCATTAACTGAAAATGATCTTGAAAAAATGGAACCAAAAGATAAGAAGAAAAGGAAAAAAAGGAAACGAAAGTGAAACTAGCATTTATATGTGATACTCATTTCGGTGTTCGAAATGATTCTCCGTTCTTTTTAGATAATGCATTGTCTTTTTTTGAAAATCAATTTTTCCCATACTTAAAAGAAAATAATATAACACAAATCATTCACCTTGGCGACTTTTTTGACCGAAGAAAGTATGTTAATTTCAACACGCTTTCTTCGGTCAGAAAACGATTTGTGAACAAATTAGTAGAGGAAAATATTACTCTACACATCACATTAGGCAATCATGATACTTATTTTCGTAATACCAATGAATTGAATTCATTGCGTGAACTTCTGTCAGACAGATACGATAATATTAAACTTTACGAAAAACCAACTACACTTAATTTTGACGATTTTTGTTTCGGTATTGTTCCTTGGGTGACCAAGGAGAACGAAGCAGAGGTCGTTGATTTTATTTCCAAATGTCCATGCAGAATGATTGGTGGGCATTTTGAGATTAATGGATTTCAGGTAGTCCTTGGTGTTAAGCATACTCATGGATTCACCACCGAAGTCTTCAAACGATTTGATCGTGTTCTATCTGGACACTTTCACATCAAGCAGTCTCAGGGTAATATTCATTATCTTGGAACTCAATATCAGTTGAACTTCTCAGATGTTTATTCTACAAAAGGATTTCATGTTTATGACACAGAAACCGATACGATGGACTTTATTGAGAATGTTGGCAACATATTTCATGTTTTTAACTATGACGACTCTAATCAAGATGAAATCAAGCGTATTGCAAAATTTGTAAAAGAAACAAATCTAAAGAATGGTTTTATTCGTGTGACTGTGCGATCAAAGGCGAAACAAGAAATCTTTGATAAGTTCATTGACGCTCTTTGGGATAAAGGAATTCAAGATCTCTCTGTAGTTGAAGATCAAGTGGATCAAAAAGGATCAGGGGTTGAATTCAGCGAATCTGAGGATACAATGAGCATCATAGGTCGTGAGATTGATGCAATTGAACGCGATGTTGATAAGGGTAAACTTAAGACTTTGATTCGTGATCTTTATATGGAAAGTCTGAAGATATGATTAAATTTGAAAAAGTAAGATTCAAGAATTTTGGATCATTTGGTAATAATATAACAGAGATCGTATTGGATAAGAACAGCACGACTCTTATCTGTGGAAGCAATGGAAGTGGCAAGTCATTTGCATTTCTCGATTCCATTACCTTTGCTCTCTTCGGTAAACCATTTCGCAAGATCAATATTCCTCAACTTGTAAATTCAGTGAATGAAAAAGGTTGTCTTGTTGAGATAGATTTTAGTCGTGGATCTGATAAGTTCATGGTTCGTCGTGGTATCAATCCGCGCGTCTTTGAGATCTACAAGAATGGCGAACTCATTGATCAGGATGCCAAGAGTGTAGATTACCAGGAACTGCTTGAGAATCAAATCCTCAAGATGAATTACAAGACATTCACGCAGGTGGTCATTCTTGGTAGTTCTTCCTTTGTTCCATTCATGCAACTGTCGGCAGCAGACCGTCGTTCCGTTATAGAAAATATTCTTGACATTAATATCTTCAGCACAATGAATGTGGTTCTCAAGGGAAAGGTTCTTTCTCTCAAGGAAACAATCAAGGAACTGAATACAAAGATTGAGATTGAAAAGAACAAGATCAATATTCAGAAGAGTTATATCGCCACTCTCGAAAAGAAAAACAATGAAGACGATGATGTGAAGAATGAGAGAATTTTTGAATTAGAAAAAAAGATTGAAATTATTAAACATGATTTAATTTCCCGCAATCTTTCAGTCGAGGGGTTGCAAGCAGATTTGAATTTTATAAAGAAAACCTTAAAGGAAAAGAATAACAAAATTCAAGATGCTCGTACACATATTGTTACATTGAAAAATTCAAAAGATCAGAAGCAGAAGGAAATACACTTCTTCAAGGAAAATTGCACATGTCCAACATGCACTCAACCGATTGAGGATAAACTCAAGAAGGAAAAGGTGCTGATGAATAACTATGACATTTCAAATCTAGAAGATGATATAGAGAGGGTAGAAACTCATATCAAAACTCTTCAGGAAGATTGCAATCGTTTTGATGATAATATTCAAGAGACAACAAATCGTATGCAGGAAGTATATTCTTTCAACAAAGAAATAGAAGCATACCAAAAAGAAATCGAACGCATTCGTAATACGATGCAACGATCAGTAATCAAGGATAATATCATAGAGGAAAAGGAAAAACTCAAGGGTCTTGAGGGTGGACTTGCTGCTCTGGATGAGGAAAAGACTTTACATTCCAATGATCTCATGTATCACGAACTTGCAGGTGAGTTGCTTCGCGACGGTGGAGTCAAGGGAAAGATTATCAAGTATTATCTTCCTCACATGAATAAATTCATCAATAAGTTTTTGACATCTATGGATTTCTTTGTGCAGTTTCAACTTGATGAGGAATTCAACGAGCAGATCAAATCTCGCTATCGTGACGATTTTAGTTACATGAATTTCAGCGAGGGTGAGAAGATGCGAATTGATCTTGCACTGCTTCTTGCATGGCGAGAGATCGCAAGACTCAAGAACAGCGTCAGTTGCAATCTTTTGATTCTTGATGAGGTGTTTGATTCATCCTTGGATTCGGTTGGTATGGATGAACTTATGAAACTTTTAAAGACAATTAGCGATAAGGCAAATGTTTATGTTATCAGTCACAAGGCAGATCAACTTGTGGATAAATTCTCAAATATAGTGTCTTTTGAGAAGAAGAATAATTTCAGCAAGATCATATATAATTAAGATGGCAAGAGTAGACACCCTTAACTTTAGAGGTAAATATCGTCAATATGATGTTGATGGTAAACCATACCTATATTTCATAGGGGATACTGTTGAGCACAATGCTCAAATCTATGTTGCTGTACGACCAACATCCACCAAAGTTCCTGGAACCCAAGAGGGTAAAATTTATTGGAAGGAAACTGGTGGCAATTTTGGATTTTTCATACAAGAAACCCCACCATCAAATGCAGACATTGGAGATAGATGGTATGTGCCATCAACTGCTATTTTATACACTCATATTAAAGAGGAAAGTCATAAGTTTTGGGTTGAATTGTAAATTAGATATGCTATAATAGGACAAGTTATGAATAATAATTTTGATTTCGGTCGTAATGAATTTAAGCGGGAAAAACCAAGACCGCAAAAACAATTGAAATCCGTTTCCCGCAAGGAAAAGGATTCTGAGAAGAATAGATCAAAGCAACAACTTAAAAATTATGTCCATAACAATTTTGAGGACGATGATTTTGAAGATAACTTTATGAGGTAAATTATGAGTACCGTGACTTTTTCGAAAAATACCCTAACAATTCTAAAAAACTTTTCAAGTCTGAATTCTAATTTGCTCGTTACGCCTGGTAATGTAATCAAAACGATTACACCATCCAAGAATGGTATGGCAGTTGCTACCGTTGAGGAGAAATTTGATGTCGAATTTGGAATTTGGGATCTAAACAAATTTCTTGGTGTAGTGAGTCTATTCAATAATCCAACATTTAATTTTGGCGATAAGAGTGTCAAGATCAAGAATGGTGGAGATTCTGTAGTCAATTACTACTACTCGGAACCACGACTTCTGACATATCCTACCAAGGATGTGAATATGCCAGAAGTTAATATTTCAATTACTCTTACTGAGAAGAATTTCAATGAACTCCAGAAGGCGGCATCTGTGATGCAACTTCCCGATCTTTCATTCAAGTCTGACGACAATGAGATCGTGGCGATGGTATCTGATCTTTCCGATCCCACCAGCAATTCCTACAAGGTCGTTGTTGGTGGTGGAGATAAGTTGCCAGAATTCCTGTTCAACTTCAAGATGGAAAACATCAAGATTCTTCCAGGAGATTACAAGATTAATTTTGCCAAGAATATCGTTGGTGAATTCATTCATCAGTCCATTCCTGTCAAGTATTGGTTTGCCATGGAAGCAAACACCTCTAATTATGAAGGTTGATTATGAAACCCGAAAATTTTCTGTGGGTTGAAAAGTATCGTCCGCAGACCATTGAAGAGTGTGTTCTCCCCATGTCGCTGAAGTCAACCTTCAGCGACATGGTTGCTAAGGGGGAACCACAAAATTTACTTTTCTCTGGTACTGCTGGTGTTGGTAAGACAACGGTTGCCAAGGCACTCTGCAATGAGATGGGGTGTGATTGGATTATCATCAATTGCTCCGAGGAGGGCAACATTGACACGCTGCGAACAAAGATTCGCCAGTTTGCCAGTACCGTATCTCTGAGTGGAGACTCGAAGAAGGTTGTTATCCTAGATGAGTTTGATTATTCCAATGCCAATAGCATTCAACCTGCTTTGCGTGGTGCTATTGAAGAGTTTGCAAATAATTGCAGGTTTATTCTCACTTGTAATTATAAGTCGCGTATCATTGAGCCCATTCACTCCCGTTGCACTTGCATTGATTTTGTTCTTCCACCTGGAGAGAAACCAACCATCGCCGCAAAGATGATGGAGCGGTGTTCTCATATTCTCAATCAGGAGGGTATCAAGGCAGATAAGAAGGTGCTTGGCCAATTGATCATGAAGCACTTCCCAGACATGCGTAGAATTCTAAACGAACTACAGCGTTATGGGGTATCTGGAACCATTGATGTTGGTATTCTCTCCTCGGTAGCAGAGGTGGAGATCAAAAACCTGATGACGGCACTCCGCAACAAGGATTTTGCTACTGTTCGTCGTTGGGCAGCACTCAATGCTGAAACCTCACCGCAGGAAATCTACAGGAAAATCTACGATGCCCTTGGGGAGCACTTGGAGAACCAGACCATTCCAGAGGCGATCCTAATCATCGCAGAGGCACAGTACCGCTCTGCGTTCGATGCTGACCAAGAGATCAATCTTGTGGCATGTCTCGTTCAATTAATGATGTCGTGTGCGTTTAAATGATATGCTTTCCGATATTTTAAACTCAATCAATCAAACCAAGGAAAACCTCCTATCGAAAGACCCGCGTCTGGAGAAGGATTATGTTCCTTTTGTGATCAACAAGTGCTTTTCATACTTTCCTGATACCATTTTCTATGCCAATCGAATGAATCAGGCAGTGTTTCTGGACAAGAAACTTCAGTATGACTACTACATTCATTCAATATCCAAGCGCAAGAGGTTCTCCAAATGGATCAAACCAGAGGAAAACAAGGATTTGGAGATCGTAAAGCAAATCTATGGGTACTCAGACACCCGAGCAAGGGAAGTGATTGACATGCTTCCTATGGACAAATTGCGCGAATTAGTACAAAAAGGTGGTCAAAAACGATAAAATCCTAAATATTTTCTATAATATGGAGTATTATTATGGAAGATATTTTTGAGGGATTGGGTGTAGAGATTGCACTAAAAGGTGAAGAAGATTTCCTTAAAGTCAAGGAAACTCTGACACGAATAGGTGTCTCTTCTAAAACAGAAAAAAAGTTATATCAGTCTTGTCATATCTTACACAAACGAGGTAGATATGCGATTATGCATTTCAAGGAAATGTTTGTTCTTGATGGTCTTGATTCTGATATGTCTACCGACGATCTTGGCAGAAGAAATACAATTGTCAAACTGCTGGTTGAGTGGGGATTGATTGATGTTCTGGATGCATCTAAGTATGCAGATCCACAACTTTCTCTTGCACGACTGAAGATCATACCTCACAAAGAAAAGAAAGAATGGACTCTAATCCCAAAGTACCACATCGGTAAGTAGCATACATAGAGTGGAGACTTTAGATTATGCAAAAACTGCAAGCAGTAGGTGCTGGATTCCATCCAATTCACTCTAGTAGTTCGGACTACAAACCAAAAAAGTTTGATTGGACATCAGACGATCAACCTATTAAAGTTTTTATAGATTCTGCAATAGTTGCAGGAATGGGATATCTGAAAAAACCAGGAGAGCGAAAAATAGCATGGGTATGCGAATCCCGTGCTATTTTTCATGCATGGTACATTCCAGTTGAAGTCTGGGAACAAAATATAGTTCAGATTGCTGCTGCTTATGATATATTGTTTGTTTCTGATAAACAATGGTTGGGCAAAGCACCAAATATAAGGTATTGTCCAGCAGGAAGCAATCTCCCCTGGATTAAGAATCAAGATCTATTTCCCAAATCAAAATTGGTATCTTTGATTGCTTCTGAGAAGAGAACTACTTTTGGACATCAACTTAGACATTTAACTGCTGAACGCTTCAAGGATTCACTGGATCTCTATGGTGGTGTTTTGGGATCTAAAAAATTAAGTCCAGGAATTCCTTGGGGTGATAAATCCGAAGCACTCAATGATTACATGTTTTCGATTGTGATTGAAAATGATAAGTATGAAACTTATTATACTGAAAAAATAACAGACTGTTT
>JBMOHW010000021.1:0-27398 GCA_049317665.1 Terrimicrobiaceae bacterium
TCTGGAACCTCGGTGTTTTGGTGGGAATCCTCGGAATCCTGGCCGGTGACAGCCGGTCGATCGAATGGCTTGAGTTTCCCGGCTACGCCACGCCGATCCTTTTCATCGCGTATGCCTTCATCGGCATCTGGACGATCATCATGTTCCGCTTCCGCAAGCCCGGCCACGTCTACGTCTCGCAGTGGTATCTCTTCGCGGCATTTCTGTGGTTTCCCTGGCTGTATGCCACCGCCAATATCCTTCTCATCTGGCAACCCGTGCAGGGTTCGGCGCAGGCCGCGATCAACTGGTGGTTCGCGCACAACGTGCTCGGGCTCTGGTTTACTCCGATTGGACTGGCTAGCGCGTATTACATGATCCCGAAAGTCATCGGTCGGCCGATCCATAGTTACTATCTGAGCATTCTCGGATTCTGGTCGCTCGCCCTCTTTTACAGTTGGAATGGGATGCACCACCTGATCGGTGGGCCGTTCCCGGCGTGGATGGTGAGTGCCAGCGTCGTGGCCAGCGTGATGATGTTTATTCCCGTCGTGACTGTGGCGATCAACCACCACATGACGATGCGCGGGCATTTCGGTGCCCTGAAATGGAGCCCGACGTTGCGCTTTACGGTCTTCGGAGCCATGACCTACACGTTGGTGAGCCTCCAGGGCACATCCATGGCCATACCGTCCTGGAATACGTTCATCCATTTCACCGATCACACGATCGGCCACGCGCACCTGGGACTATATGGATTTTTCAGCATGATGATGTTCGGCGCCATTTACTACATCGTCCCCCGCCTCGTCGGCTGGGAATGGCCGTCGGCCACGATGATCCGCTGGCACTTCTGGCTCTCCGCGATCGGGATTGCGATCATGGTCATCGCCCTGACCGTGGGCGGCATCTTGCAAGGATTCGCATTCTACGACCCCGCTGTGACGTTCCGCACATCATTGGATTACGCGACACCATTCCGAATCATTCGTGGACTTTCGGGATTCCTTCTCCTGGCCGCCCACATCGTTTTTGCAATCCTCTTCACGCAAATGTTGCTCAAGCTCGGCCAGCCTAAAGAAGGCCCCGCTCTTTTTGCGGCTCCGTCGGATTCCAACAAGGAGGTCGCAGCGGTATGAACAGACTTCCCCTGATTTTTCTCGGAGTTTTTCTGACCTTCGCCTCGTCCTGGGTGGGACTGGTTGCGTATCCGTATCTCACGCTCGGAAAAATGCAACCTCTGCCTGACGAAGATACGGGAGGCTACTTCCCGCCAGCCATGCCGGGGTCGGCGATCGCCGGACAGCGGGCTTACGCAGCCAACGGATGCGTCTATTGTCACAGCCAGCAAGTGCGCCTCGCCCCGCTCTCGACCGATATCGCGAAGGGTCTCGGCCCACGTCAGACGGTCGCCCGGGATTATATTCGCGCCCAGCCGGCATTTCTCGGAACCATGCGGACCGGTCCGGATCTGTCGAACATCGGAGCCCGCCAGCCGGATGCGAACTGGCACCACAAGCACCTCTACGAACCGCAGACGGTCACCGACTGGTCGATCATGCCATCGTTCCGATACCTCTATAAACTCCAACTGATCCAAGGTCAGCCGTCCGACGACGCTGTTACGGGTTTGGTCGGCCCGCACGCGCCACCTCCGGGATATGAGGTCGTGCCGAGCGATGAAGCGCGGGAATTGGTTGCCTACCTCCTTTCATTGAAAAAGAATTTCCCGCTCCCGGAATCTCCCGAGCCAAAACTGGAATAACGCCGTGTCAAACTCCTCACAGCCGCCCGATGAGGGCTTCGCCGAATCCGAACGCGCCAGCGAAATGAACGTGGCGAAAGTCCACGGATCGATCCTTCGCGAGCAGGCCGAGCCACGCGACGGATACGAGCCCGTGCCGCTCTGGCTCATCACGGTTTTTTTCTGCATCATGTTCTGGGCCGGCCTCTATCTGGCGTTGATGAGCGGCGGGTTCCGATCCGATGTTTACAATCCCAACCTCGTGGCATGGCAGGGCGGGGGAGCCGCAGCCGATGCGGGTCCGCCGGATCCGATGGTCGTCGGCAAGCGGGTCTTTACCCAAAACTGTGTCGTCTGCCATCAGACGACCGGCTTGGGCGTCGCCGGACAATTTCCGCCGCTGGTGGCTAGCGAATGGGTCGTCGGAGGCGACTGGCACGGGGACAATCATCTAGTGAAAATCCTCCTCGCCGGACTCCAGGGACCGGTTCAGGTGAAAGGCAACAACTACAACAATGCGATGCCGCCCTGGAAGCAACTCAAGGACGAGCAGATCGCCGCCGTGCTCACCTACATCCGCGCCGAATGGGGAAACTCCGCGCCGCCGATCACCGCCGATTTTGTGAAGAAGGTCCGTGACGAAACGGCTTCGCGGACCGAGCCGTGGACGCAAAACGAATTGAAAGCCATCCCGGCAGAAAAAATACCCGCCGGCGGCGCAACGCCCGCCACACCTGCGGCTCCCGTAGCCGCCCCGGCGCCCGCAGCCTGACCTGAACGGCCCTTTACTGAACCCTGGATGAAAAAACCTTTCCGAATCCTCCTCCAAGCTGCGGTATTCGCCGCGCTCGCCGCTCCCGCCATTGCTGCGGAGCGTTCGGGCAATCTTTATTGGACTCCCCCGAACGTGACGGTCGGCGGCCAGAAGATCGATGAGCTGCTCAACTTTATCTTCGGTCTTACGTTTGTCGCATTCGTCCTCACGCAGACGGTTTACATTATTTACCTGATCCGCTACCGCCGCCGTCCGGGCCACAAAGCCCACTACAGCCACGGGAATAACACGCTGGAAATCTGGTGGACGGCGATCCCGACTGCGATCTTTCTCGGCCTTGCGATCTGGAGCAACCACGTCTGGTTTGAACTCACCGAGAAGACTCCGCCACCGGATGCCATTACGGTCGATATCGTCAGTTACCAGTTCGGATGGGATTTCCGCTACGCGGGCGCTGATGGACAACTCGGAGCCGGGGACGTGAAGCGCATCTCGCTGGAGAATAAATTTGGAGTCGATCCAGAGGATGCAACAGGCAAGGATGATTTCACGTCGACCGAGTTTGTGATTCCCGTTGGGAAGCCGGTTCATGTTCTTCTCCGGTCGCGCGACGTGATCCATTCGTTCTACGTGCCGGAGTTCCGTATTTATCAAGACGCCGTTCCGGGCCGCACGATTAAATGGATTTGCTTCGAGACGACGCAAACCGGGGAGTTCGAGTTGGCTTGCAGTCAGCTCTGCGGGATCGGGCATTACAATATGAAGGCACCGATCCGCGTGGTGTCCGAAGAGGCCTACAAGAAATGGTATGACGGGAAAGCCGCTGCCGCCGTGGCCGCGTTGACACCTCCGGTCGCCAAAAAGTAACGGACAGCGCCTTCGGCATCGCTCAGAAATCTCAACTCGAACCGGGCTAGGCAAAGCGTGTCCGTTTGATTATGATGCCGAGTATGAAGACACTTCTCCTCCTCTCGTTGCTCGCGGCACCACTCAGCGTGTTCGCTCAGGAGACAACCATCACGGTTAAAAAAGGTGACGCCACCAGTATCGCTCTCAAGCCATTTGCCGGAGCGGACGGACCAGCCGTTGCCAAAGTCGTGCAGAACGACCTCGATCTCGCAGGCGCCTTTGCGCTCACCCCCGCCGAGCGCGCCAGCTACGCAATCGGAGCCACGGCCGGTGGCGGATCGCTTCAAGGAACGGTCACCGACCGCAGTGGAAGTGTCGTTTTGCAAAAATCTTACACCGGTGAGGCGCGAGCGACCGCCCACCAGTTCTCGGACGACATCGTCGAGACTCTCACCGCCCAGAAAGGAATCGCGAATACCAAGATCGCCTTCGTCGGATCCCGGACCGGAAAAAAGGAAATCTACACCGCGGACTACGACGGAGCGAATGTCCGCCAACTCACGAGCGATAACGTGATCAGCGTCGCCCCGACACTTTCGCCAGATGGCTCGAAGCTAGCGTATACCGGCTACCAGAGCGGATATGCCGACATTTATCTCATCGACCTCGCCAGCGGAGCCCGCAACCGGATCATCAAATTCCCCGGCACGAATTCCGGTGCCAGCTTTTCGCCTGATGGCGGACGCCTCGCCTGCACACTCAGCAAGGACGGAAACCCCGAGCTCTACGTGATGGGTGCCAACGGCTCGGGCGCTCGTCGCCTCACCCAGACCCGTGGAGTCGAATCATCACCAACTTGGGGTCCGGGCGGTGCCGAAATCATCTATTCGTCGGATGAACGTGGCGGCCCACAACTCTACCGAATCAGCTCCGGAGGCGGCACTGGACGATTGGTGCCGACGGGGTCAAGCTACTCGACAGAGCCAAATTGGTCGCCCGATGGAAAAAAAGTCGCGTTCTCTGTTCGTCAGGGGGGATTTGCCATTGCGGTCCTCGACCTCGAGACGGGAGCGACCCGAACCGTCGCACAGGGCGAGGACCCGGTCTGGGCACCGAATTCCCGCCACCTCCTCTTCAGCGCCGGATCGTCATTGATCCTGCTCGATACCGCCAAGGGCCGGAGCACGCCGGTCATCACCGGCCTCGGGAAAGTCACGGAACCCACCTGGTCGCGCTCGCTTCGTTAAGAGGCGAATTTTTCACAGAAATTAACTTGCAGGCGATCCTGAGGCAGGTAAATCGAACGTGTGAAATCCGTTTGGATCGTATCCCTCGCTCTTGCGTTGCTCCCGCTCGGCGCAACGGGTGCAAACCCGCTCTTGCGGGGGACGACGCTCCAGCAGCTCACCTCGATCAGTGAGAATGATGGGATCCCCTCGGGCTGGTGCGGACGGGCGATGCTTTCCCTGCTGACCAAATCCGGCCTGGGAAAGGGACTCAAACCCGGAAATGGCCAGGATTGGGAGCAAATCCTCCGGGGCGCCGGCTGGAAACCCCTTCGCGTCTCGTCCCCGTTTCGCGCACCGCTGGGGAGTGTGCTCGTTTACTCGAGTGATCGAAATCTCGGCAAAATTCCCCGCGGAACACCGGGTGGCTATTTTGGGCACGTAGAGATGGTCTCGGTTTCGGAAGCCGGTTCGCGAATCTATGTCGCCGACTCGCCGCGCGTCGCACCCGGAGGCACTGTGCCGGACAATTTCACCGGACGTGCCTGGGTCCCGCCCGGAACGCTCCTCGCCGCGCCAGCTCCCCTCGCGGTCCAAATCGACACGATCATGGAAGAGCGCCTGAGAATGGCCCGGAGTTACTTTGAAGAGCGCTCCACGCTCAGCGCCTCGATCCAGTCCGCCGACTCCTCCGTCAGGATCCGCTGAGCACTCGACGGAGTTTTCCGTTTGATGTTTCCCGCGATTCCGGCGAGGATACAGAACTCATCAGCACCCGTAGCTCAATTGGATAGAGTGCCGGCCTCCGAAGCCGTAGGTTGTGGGTTCGACCCCCGCCGGGTGCAGTTTTTGCCCTCTGTAAATAAAGCCATCAAAGAAGAATGCAAATGGCCTTACTCCCTAATTGGGAACTCTCCCGGGGGCCAAAAATCGCCTGAAACGTCCGCAGCCGATTGGCCCCGGTTTGGACATCGATTTGTTTCGCTTTAAGAACCGATGTCGGCGGGCCGGACCTAATGGCCCCGGACTGCAGTAAGAACAAAACTTTACGAGTTCAGCGGACTCCGTTCGAAAGATCGGAGTTCGATTCGTGTCTCCCGGAAACGTGAATTGGCCCGCCGGGACGCGTTTGCCGCGGGAGGGTGAATGACACTTTTCCTCATAGGCATTTCCCGTCAAACGTCGTGGAGTGGTCAGTTGAGATAACCCCTGAGATTCGTCTGGTCTTACCGAATGGCTGGCGTGAACCTCATCATCACCAAGCCAATCCCAGACAACGATTCCCAAAAATGAACAACCCGCTTTACATCCATCATGTGCGCCTAGTCCGTCCGGGCGAGTCCATCGCCGCTGGTTCCGCGTTGATCCGTCGTGGCCGCATCGAGGAACTCGACGGTCCGGCCCCGGCGGATGCCATTCTTCTGGATGGAGGTAATCGCCTCCTGAGCCCTGGGTTGATTGACTTGCACACGCACGGAATCGGTCATTTCCTTTACGAGCATTCGCCCGAAGATATCCTCTCCGCATCCCAGTTTCTTCCGCAATTCGGCACGACCTGTGCCCTGCCGACGCTTTACCGTGTATTTGACCGCGGTTCACTCGAGCATCTGGCAAGGCTGGCAGCCTCGCTGGATGGAGCACTTGGCGCTCGGTTTCCCGGATTCCACCTTGAGGGTCCGTTCCTGGCTCTTCCCGGAGCCGGCGCGCAGTGTATCCCGGGCGATCTCGCCCTTCTCGAGGATTTGCTTTCCGCCTGCGACGGAAAGGCTTTGGCGATGTCGGTGAGCCCTGACACGCCGGAAATCCTTCCTGTCATTGAACGGTTGGTGGAGAAAGGCGTCGTTCCCTTGATCACCCACACACGCGCAACCGTCGAACAGACCTGTCTGGCGATCGAGGCGGGAGCGATTCATGGCACTCACTTCTATGATGTTTTTCCTCTGCCCCGGGAAAGTGACGCGGGGGTGCGTGCCTGTGGGACGGTCGAGTCGCTTTTGGCGGATCCGCGCTGCTCGGTGGATTTCATTGCCGACGGCGTGCACGTTCATCCAATGGCGATCCGCTGTGCCCTTGCGGCGAAAGGATTCCGAAAGGTTTTGCTAATTACTGACAGCAATATCGGGGCGGGATTACCAGAGGGGGTTCACGACACGCCTTGGGGGTTTTCCGTTCGGGTGCAGGACGGCCGGGGTGCCCGCGTCGCCGATCCCGAAAATCCAGCTTTCGGCACACTTGCCGGAAGCGCGCTGACAATGGACGCCGGGATTCGCAACCTGCATCGCTGGCTGAATCTGCCGCTCGATCAGGTCTGGGCCATGGGTACCCTTAATGTGGCCACGCTCCTCGGACTCAAGGATCTCGGCCGGATGCAAGCCGGAGCCGCCGCCGATCTTGTCCTCTGGAACGAAGACCTCACGGTTTGCAAGACATGGGTCCGCGGCCAACTCGTCTTCGAAAATCACGACAAGCCAGCCCTGGAAGAGACATCACGGTGAGAAAACCATCTGTCGTGCCCATCACCGAGGCATGATGTCGATATCGCATTCTGGGCCGGTGGCGGAGTTCTCTCCGCAGTGGCATGCCTGTGAACCGCGAGTGTTTTTCCCCGTCCCGTCGACGCGGATGAGGACAAGAAACCTATTTCAACAAGCAAAATAATGATTCCGAAGAATGAAATTATGAGCTTTACCTTTGTTCCGGATTTGTTTTGGTTCTTCTGAGAAATCCCCGTCCATCACCAACCATCCCATTGAAACCCAAATGAAGATTACCATCTCGGAGACAAAAGAAAAATCGGGGGCTTCCGCGGCAGCGCTCGGTGCCCGACTGATCCGCCAGGCCATTCAGAAGAACGGGAGGGCGAGCATCATTGTCGCCACGGGGGCGTCTCAGTTTGCGATGCTCGATTGCCTCATCAAAGAGGCTCGGATCGACTGGACGAGAGTCACCGCGTTTCATTTGGATGAGTATGTCGGGATTCCGATCACGCACCCCGCGTCGTTTCGAAAATATCTCTGGGAACGATTTGTCTCCCGGCTTCCGCTTCCGCTGGCGGGTTTCCATTACATCAACGGGGAAGAGGATCCCCGGGCCGAGTGCCGCCGCGTGGGCGCCCTGATCTCCAAGCATCGGATCGATGTCTGCTTTGCCGGAATCGGTGAGAATGGTCACCTGGCATTTAACGATCCGCCTGCGGACTTTCGGGCGACTGCCCCGTATCTTGTCGTTGAACTGGACGAAGCGTGTCGCAGGCAGCAAATGGGAGAGGGATGGTTCAAGACCATCAAGCAAGTTCCACGAGAAGCCATCTCGATGTCAGTTCGACAGATCATGAAATCACGCGCGGTGATCTGTAGCGTGCCGGACCAGCGCAAGGCGCAGGCCGTGAAGGACTGTCTTGCGGGAAAAGTAACCCCGATTCATCCGGCCTCAATCCTTCAACGGCATCCGGCGACTTGGTGTTTTCTCGACAAAGCCGCCGCCTCCCTGCTCTGAGGGGCCATCCGGATGCCTGTCAGCCTTCTGGATGTTCAGGTCAACGGCTTTGCCGGCGTTGATTTTCAGCAGCCGGATTTATCCGCGGAGGACCTTCGCAGGGCAGTCGCCGGGCTGTCAAAGCATGAGACCAATCGGTTTTTTCTCACACTCATTACGGACAGCGTCGATTCGCTCGGAAGGAAGTTTCGGAACGCCGAAAAGATACGGAAATGCGACCCGACCGTTGCCGACGCGATTTGCGGATATCACCTCGAAGGCCCATGGCTCTCGGCTCTGGCAGGCTATCGGGGAGCCCATGATCCGCAGTTTATGGGACCTCCGCAAATCTCCGATTTTGAGAGACTGCAGGACGCAGCCGGGGGCCACATCAAACTCATCACGCTGGCTCCAGAACTTCCGGGTAGCGAGAAATTCATTTCCCATGTGGTCAGGAGCGGAGTTCATGTATCTCTCGGCCATACGAATGCCACGGCCGAAGATATTGATCGGGCGATTGCCGCCGGGGCTCAATTCTGCACACATCTTGGAAACGGAGTGCCCCTGGAAATGCACCGGCACGACAACGTTACTCAGAGGCTGCTGGCCTGCGATGACCTCACGGCGTTTTTCATTCCCGACGGGATTCACTTGCCGCCGGGTGTGCTCAAGAATTTCTTCCGTGCCAAGCCGCCCGGGAAGGCCCTTTTTACCACAGACTGTATGTCTGCGGCCGGCGCGGCTCCCGGACGCTATCGAATCGCGCACTGGGAAGTCGAAGTCGGCGATGACCGGATCGTCCGAGCGTCCGGCAGCAAGACGTTTGCAGGCTCCGCTCTCAGCCCCGACGAAGGAGTGCGGAACCTCAAGGAGTGGTTGGGTCTCTCGGATCAGGAGGCGCGAGGCACGTTCTCGACACAAATCGCTTCCGCCTTCGGGATCACATTGCCGGAAACATCCGGAGAATCACGATGAGGGATTTTTCGAGTGACTGGTCGTAAGGCAGCCCCGCGATCCGGGCGGTTTCCTTGTTCCGGCATTTCGGCTTCTTCCCACTCTGGCAAGACTGTCGAGGCTTCGCGACGATCCGGCAGTGCAAACCTAGCCTGACTTCTTCACCGCAATACACTCGATCTCGTAGTGTAGGGTAGCGGGAAGACAAAAGATAATTGTCGTTCGCGCTGGATAGGGAGGCTTGAAATACTCGGCGTAGAGTCGCTGATAATCCGGTCCGTTTGCAGGATCGCGAAGGTAGTTTCTCGTCTGGATGACATGTGCGAGATCGCTGCCCGAGTCGTGCAGGATCTGAATCATATTCTCCATGGAGCGTCGAAACTCCTCTTCGAAAGTTCCGGAAATAATCTTTCCTGTCTTGTCCACAGAGGCCTGTCCGGAAACAAAAATCAGGTCGCCGAATCGAACCGATGGGCTGAAAGGCAGGTGGGAGACGGGGGTTTCGGGTGAGCGTGGGTATTCGATGTTGGGCATGGGTTATGTGGTGATGAGAGTAGAGAAGGTTTTCAAAATCGCGGCTTTCCGTCTCGACGTGAGGCGCGTGATCGGAAGGGCGACGCTGATCGCGGCCTCTGGGAATCCCATTGGTGCCAGGCCGACGGCGAGGCAACACACGCCTTCGACGGACTCCTCGACCTCATGGGCATAGCCCTCCGCTCGCACACGCTCAACCTCCCGGTGAAGGTTCGCCCGGGTCCGGATCGTCGCCGGGGTGATCGGACGCAACCGGGTTTCGGAAATCAAGCGCGAGAGGGCTTTGTCGCTGAGTTGCGCGGCTGCGGCACGTCCGAGCGCTGTGCAATACCAGGGATCACTTTGACCCGGTGTCACGATGTAACGCAGTGCCTGTGTGGTCTCAAGGTAGTCGAGATACAAAACCTGACCGCCCGAAAGAACGCCGAGATTGACGGTCTCATTAAACTCCTCGTAAAGGCGGCGCAGAACCGACTGGGCACGGGACTTCAGGTCCACCTGGGGATCCGAACAAGCCAGGCGGGCGGTGCGGGGCCCAATAAGATACGAGCGGGAGCCAGCCGGGCGCGACACGTAACCGAGTTCGTGGAGACTCTGGAGCAGGCGGTAGGCGGTTGGCTTGGCCAACTTCACAGCATCCGTGACGTCGTGGAGGGTCGCCGGCCCGCCTCGCGATGCCAGAAACTCCAGGAGAGCGAAGGCTTTGTCCACCGAGGACGTGTTGATGCTCGCGTTCATAGAACTTCGTCGATTTCACTAAACGAAATAACAATTTTTTAAAATGAAATAATGAAGATTCCCCGAATGGACTGTTTCCTACCGATTGGGATCGTTCCGGCTTTTCGGGCGGGAACGGTCATATCTACGAACTGGATGAGATTAAAAGCCCGCCTTGCTCCAAGACAGGACGACTCGGATTCCCGCCGATCCTGCCGCCGGGACTACGCTCCAGGTCGGGGATCCAATGGAAAAATCGGACGCTGGATTCTTTGATAGGTCAGTGAATGGAGGTCGCTCGAGCAGGGGCCCGGTGTCGCGACCGTGAACGAGGAGGAAGTAATCGCGTCATAAGCCCGCCGGTGGCCGACCGCGGCTTTGATTGTGATCACCTCAAACGCTGCGGGATCGATGCCCTGGCTGCGCCATTGCCCCAGATCGAACGGGGGTGTCTTTCTCGATGTGAGGAGAATCGTGAGGTTGTCATGACGCACGACCGCCGATCGCCCCATGTCAATTTTTGAACCTCGCATCGATGCGAGGTGGCTCTGTTTGTCTTCGAGATCGAAGTGCCCATTGCTCAGACTCTCGAGGGTGACAGAAAGTTCGACGGGCCCGGGATCGAGGCTCCAACCACGGCCTCCGATTTGCAGAACAACCGTTTCGCCCGGTGAGACATTCTCGAGTGCCTTCACGGAAACGGGATCGTTCAGGATCAATCCGGTCCGTCCGACCGGACGTCGAAGCAACGCCCGGAGAAGAAATGTGGCATCGCCCGGAGCCCCTCCCCCGACATTATCCGAAGGCTCGACAAGCAGCGCCGGGAAGGAGCGTGTGCGCTCGATTTCATCCAATGCCGAATCAACGCTCCATTCCTCGCTCCGGAGATGGGAAGCGAGAGCTTGGGCCGTGAGGGAAAGGGATTCCAAAGCCTCCCGGCACGCATTCTCCGATTGATGGCTCACCACCCAGAACGTGAGCCCCGTATCGGGAGTATCCGCATGGGCGAATCCGGCGCCGACGCCGACTTCGTCATGCCCGCAGGCCTTCTCCAGATCGCGGGCGTAAGCTTCCAGCGGTGCCATGACCGGCCCGGAAGTGCCAGTGTCGGGCGGAGCCAGCAGAATTCGGGAATGAAGAAAAAATGTTCGGGGAGCCAGCCCTCCGGCTAATGATCGATGCAGGAGGCGAGCCGCCCGCATGGCCGTCTCGCGCGCATCCGTATGTGGGTTTTCGCGGTATGGGATCAGCGCGGAGGCATGGCGGGCCATGCGCGGGGAAACGTTCGCGTGAAGGTCCAAAACGGCAAAAAGCGGCAGATCCGCCGCCCCGGGAAAAGATCGAATTCTTTCGAGGAGTTCGCCTTCGACGTCGGGATATCTTGCCGTGGCCATCGCCCCATGGAGGATTAAATAAATCCCGTCGAGACCGCGCTCCAGCGCGGCGACTAAACGGGGCCGAAGCTCGGACCAAAAGGCTTCGAAAACCTCATCGTCCACGGGGCCGGAGGGTGAGGCTCGATACTCCAGCGTGGGAATCACATCCCAACCATAACTGGCCGCGGCCTCCAGAAATCCATCCGTTGTGGAGTTGTCTCCGATGCGACCCAGCAATTCTTCGTCGCGCGAAACGGAGAAGTCCGCGAGAACCGTCGGGACCTCAACAAAGGTATTCGTCTCATGGAAGAGTGCGGCAAGCAGAACTTTCACGGAAAGGGATATCCAGGATTCAGAGAATTCCGTATTTCCGGAAAACGGTTCCCATGGGCACCCCCGCAGCGAGGTCCGCGCGGGCAATGTTCTCGCCGGAGACCTTTTCGAGAGCCAGCCGGACGGCTTCTTCCGCTTGAGCGCCGGGAACGACAACACACCCGTCCTCATCGCCAATCAAGTAATCGGCCGGCTTGATTGAGGCGTTTCCCAAGACGATTTCCGTTTGAATTTCGAAGATATCAACGCGCCCCTTGCTGTCGGCCGGATGGTATCCCATTCCGAAAACCGGGAAGTCGAGTTCGTTGATTTTCCACAAGTCCCGGGTGCAGCCATCCATGACGACACCGCGCACTCCCTTGTAGAGGCAGGCAGTGGTCAGGAGTTCCCCCCAGAACCCACAGGTCCGGTCCCTGCCCGTCGAGACAACAAAAACATCTCCCGACTGCATGCGCTCGACGGCTTCGATCTCCAGCTTGTAGGGCTCGGTGGGAACCTCCTGCACCGCATGGGCCTTCGCGGTAAAAATCCGGCCGCAGATCTTTCTGGTTGGTGTGAGAGGTCGAATCTCGGCGGGCAAAACCTGATTCGGGAAGCCCATGGCGTCCAGGATGTCGGCAACAACGGCCGGGTAGAGATGTTCGAGTTGCGAGACGATGGTGTCGGACATAGAGTGAAAAAAATCGGCTGACCGTGGCATCCAAGCGTATTTTTGTTATTCCATCAAACGAAATAATCATTCTATAATACGGAATGCAAAATCCTTTCCTCGGTGTGGCGAACCTCGGTGGCCAATGAGCTCGAAAACAATCCGCGGTATTTTTACGCCAAACGTTGTTCCGTTCCACGACGACCACCGTGTGAACGAGGGAGAACTGAGGCGCTATGTGTCCTGGCTGATCGACAAGGGCGTCACGGGCCTTTATCCCAACGGCAGCACGGGGGAGTTCATCCGCCTGAGTTTCGAACAAAGGATTCGCGTCGTCGAGATCATTGCCGACGAAGTGCGGGGCCGGGTTCCGATTCTGGCGGGAGCCGCCGAGCCGAACGTCCCCATGGTCCTTGAGGCGTGCAAACGCTATGCGGATCTGGGCTGCCGGGCGGTTTCGGTAACTGGCCCGTATTACTTCAAGGTCAGCCAGCCGAGCATTGAGCACTACTTCCGCGATCTGGCCGCCAAGAGCCCGATCGACATCATCCTCTACAACATCCCGCAGTTTTCCAACGAGATCAGCCTCGAAGTGGTGAAGCGGCTTGCGGCGGATTGCCCTCGCATTGTAGGCATCAAGGACAGCAGTCGCGACATGCCGCGGTTCATGGACACACTCAACGAGGTGAAGACCCAGCGTCCGGACTTTTCGTGTTTGATCGGGTGTGAGGAGATCCTTTTGCCAATCCTGTTGATGGGAGGCGATGGCGGCACGATTGCCACGAGCGGGGTCGCGCCCGAGGCGGTGATGAAGCTTTACCAGAGTTTCCTGCAAGGCGATCTCGGGGAGGCGAAACGAGTTCAGTTTAAGTTGCTCGAGCTCATCAAGACAATGTTCGCCGCGGGCAACTTTCCGGAAGGATTTCGCGAGGGGGTAAATCTCCGGGGATTTCAGACCGGTCGGGGTCCGCAGGCGATGAGCCCGGAGGAGATTCCTCACTTTGAGGCAGTCCGGAGCAAGTTGGACTGCTTGTTGAAAGAATGTGGATTTCCGGAAGGAGTCGCCCCGGCGGCGGCGCCCAAGCCGAGTGTTTCGGCGATGCTCGAGCGGATCAACCAGAGAATTCCGTGAGATCGCCCTTCCCCGACTTAAAGCCCGGTGTTTTCATCGACGAGGCGTTCGCTCTCGGAGAGGGGCCATTTTGGTTTCGCGATCATTTGTGGTGGGTCGATATCGATGCCGGTGCCCTGCACTGCTCCGACGCAGCCGGGCGGAACCGCTCGTCGCGCCAAATCGGACGGTGCCTCGGTGCTGCAGCACCCGTGGACGGGCAGACGTTCGTTGTCGCCATGGAAGACGGATTGGGATTTCTCGACTGGGCGAGCGGGAGCGTAACACTCCTCGGGGCACCGGAACAGGATCGTCCCGACAACCGCTTTAATGACGGAAAATGTGATCCGGTCGGGCGCTTTGTGGCTGGCACATTAAACCGCAGCGGGATGCACGGGGCGGCGTCACTCTACTCGCTCGACGACCGCAGGGAGATCCGCAAGCTCTATGCTCCCGTGACACTTTCGAACGGTCTCGCCTGGAGTGCCGACGGACGCACACTCTATCATGTGGATTCGCGGCTTCGCGAGATCGCAGCGTTCGATTACGATCTGGAATCCGGGTTAATCGCGAACCGGCGGGTTGTCATCGAGGTTCCCGATGGCCTGGGTTTGCCCGACGGCATGGACATCGACAAGGACGGGAATCTCTGGGTGGCCCATTGGGGTGGCGCCGCCGTGCGGTGTTGGTCGCCGGTGACAGGGCAGTGTCTGGGCAAAATTTCAACGCCGTGCTCGACCCCCACGTCATGCTGCTTCGGCGGATCCGACGGCTCGACCCTTTTCATCACAACGGCCCGCCCTCCGGAGATGAGCCCCGCGGAAGATCGATGGTCTGGCCGTATATTCTCGGTGGAACTTCCCACCCGCGGCAGCCCGGCGCGTGCCTTCGCTGGGAGCGCTTTGCAACATTCTCCAACCCAAGTGCAGGTGATCCTTTCATGAATATCCTCGAACTTCCCACTCCGGCTCTCTTGGTGGAGCGTCAGGCGATGGATGCCAACCTCCGCCAGATGCAGGACGATTGCGATTCCTCGGGAGTCGAGCTCTGGCCCCATGTGAAAACCCACAAGATGGTACCCGCGCTGCGTCGTCAGTTGGAGATGGGCGCCATTGGAGCCACTTGCTCAAAGATTGGTGAAGCCGAAGCGTTGCTCCCTTCCGGAGTTCGTCGGATTTTCATCGCTCATTCGCTGGTAGATCCCGCCGCGGCCCCGCGCATCAAGGCTCTTCAGGAATCGCTGGATGAATTGATTATCGCAGTGACCAGCCCGGCTCAATGCGTGGCCCTCGGGAACGTGCTGCAAGCCGTTGGACAACGTGTCCCGGTCCTCCTCGCCGTCGACACCGGGCTTCATCGGGAAGGGGTCAGAAACACGGATGACGCTTCTCTTGCCGCTTCCCGGATCAATGACTCTCCCTACATGCGTCTTATCGGCCTCTACTCGCACGAAGGTCAGGCCTACCGCATCGACGCCCCGGAAGCGCTGAGCGATCTCACAGATGCCGTTCACGAAACGCTCATGAAGATCAACCACACCCTCGGGGGAAACCTGCCGCTCTGGCCCGGCTGCAGCGTCACCGCATCGGCGATGACGCGAATGGCCAACGTGAAGGCCGTCCGCCCCGGCACCTACATTTTTGGAGACCTCTCACTTACCGATACGACCGGCATCCTGCCTTTTGACCGTGCGGCTTTGACGATCTACTCGACTGTTGTGGATCTGCCAGCTCCGGGACTTGCTCTCATCGATGCGGGGTCAAAGGTGTTTAGCGGCGACAAAACCCCCGCAGCGATTTCCGGTCGCTGTCAGGAACTTCCCTCCCTCGTTGTCTCGCGGGTCAACGAAGAGCATGGCTATGTCACTGGAGACGGCGTCGATAACCTGAAAATCGGCCAACGCCTGCGATTTGTTCCAGCGCATGTTTGCCCGGTTGTGAATCTTGCGGACTGTGTCCGATTGATCGATGGCGAAATGGTGGAGGAGACATGGAAAGTCGATGCTCGCGGAAGATCCGACTAGCGTGGACTCCCCACGGAATGAGAAGATCCATGAACGATTCTGAATTGGTGAACACACTTCAGCCATGACGGGTTTGAGAAATCAATCCGCTCTCGTAACCGGTGCCACAAGCGGTCTCGGAGCAGCCATGGCCGCCGCACTCGAGGAGGCCGGAGCAAGTGTCCTCCGGCACGGACTCGGTGAAACGGGAGATCTCGGGCACGATCTGCGCGAAGATGCCGCCCCCGAGAAACTCATGGCTGCGGCCTTCGAGTCGGATGAGAATCTGAACCTGCTCGTCTGCAACGCGGGCGGTTTTTTTGACACGCCGTTTTTAGAAATGGACCGGCAGCGTTTCGACGCAACCCTGCAGTTGAACCTCCGGCAGTCCTATTTCTTGATTCAGGAGTTTTCGAAGAGACTCGTTGTTCGCGGAAGGGCGGGTGCCGTCGTTATCGTCAGTTCAACGAACGGATTCCATCCGGAGGAAAACTCGTCTGCCTACGATATCTCAAAGGGCGGGCTCATTATGCTGACCCGGACACTCGCCCTTGCGCTCGCTCCACATGGGATTCGCGTAAACGGAATCGCCCCGGGACTCATCCGCACAGGCTTGACCTCCCATTGGATGGCGGCGCAGCCAGAGGTTGTGAAACACTACGAGCGCAAGATTGCACTCGGACGAGTCGGAAACCCCGACGATTGTGCCGGCGTCTGTGTTTTTCTTTGTAGTGAAGCCTCCCGCTACATGGTCGGCCAGACACTCATCGTCGATGGCGGACTGACGCTCGGACAGATTGGACGCATGGAGGCGTAATTCATCGGCCGCACTCCGCCGCCCGGCATCGTCTACTCCTCGCCTTCGCGATGACGGCTGACCTTCCCGCGCAGCGGGAAGCACTGGATGCGGAGGTGCGGGCCGAACAAGAAAAGGGCCGGATCTATTGGGAACCGCTCAAACAGGAGATGGAAGCCTCCCGCCGTGCGGAACGGGAGAGTTCCTAGAGGAGTCGGGCTCGCCTTGGGGTCGTGGTGCTTGCGTGGGATCACAAATTTTTTCTGCGTCCCCCGCCGGGTGGTGGACGTTTTTTCTTAAAGGTGATAATTTTCCCGAATGAAACGCTTGAACACGCGACGACTCGCGAACCCGCGGTTTTGTGTGCAGTCGATTGCGCCGGTCTTCGGGGAGAATTATAAGCCAGGATTCATTGGCTTTACGTATTCCGGATCGCCGATGCAGACCCGGGGCTTGGCCCATTTCACACAGTGGTCGCGGATGAGTGACATTCATGTCTCGGGTGCGGTGGTGGTGACCGCTGAGAATGAATGTGTCGAGCTGGTTGCTGGCCGGGAGGTCGTGAAGTCGCCGCTGGAGAAATACTTCGACGACCCGAAGAGGCAGATTTTTTTTCGCAAGCCGCGGAAGTGCTCGCCGGCTGTGGGAGCGAGGATCGCGGGCACGGCGATTGCGCAGTTGGGCACGAAGTTTGATCAACTCCTCCTAGCGGCGCGAATGATCGAGGGAAGCTTCTTGAGGCGGTGGATGCTTTCGCATTTTCGGGGGTCGCCCGAACCATTCGCCGCCAAGCTGGCCTTGCAGGAGGAACGCTGGCTTGGCGCGGAGTTTGTCGCCTATTGTCTCGACTGCCAGCCCGAGTATGCGGATCGCGGGGTTCTGGCGGTGCCGAATCACGTGATTTCTCCACAGGAACTTTTTGAGGACGGAGAGATCTTTTCGGCTTGGAGCCATGAGGCGGAGGAGGGACCGAAGATCTCGCTGCAGAAAGTGTGAGCGGGTATTGCGGGAGGTTGGCGCCGACGCCGACGGGGTTTCTCCATGTCGGTCATGCGCTGACGTTTCGTGTGGCATCGGATCGCGCGAGGCAATCTGGCGGTCGTCTGGTCCTGCGGGTCGAGGATCTTGATCCGGTGAGGTGCCAGCGTGAGTTTGCTGAGGCGGCGCTCGAGGATTTGAAGTGGATGGGAATCTCTTGGGACGAGGGGCCGATCTTTCAGAGCACGCGGAGGGAGGAGTATCTGAAGGCTTGGCGTCGGCTTCGGGATGGCGGTTGGATTTATCCCTGCCGAAGGTCGCGGAAGGATGTGGCCTCAGCAGCCTTGGCGCCGCATGGCGACGAGCCGGTTTTTCCGATCGCGTGGAGGAGTGACCCGGGCGAGGCGCAGAATTTTTCTGATCCTGCCGGTGTGAACTGGCGGTTCCGTGTGCCGGACGAGGAAGCGATTGTCTTTGCAGACGGGAATTTCGGTTCGGTCGAGCGCGTGGCCGTTCGGGATTTCGGAGACTTTATCGTCTGGAATCGGGACAACGTTCCGGCTTACGAACTCGCGGTCGTCGTCGATGACCTGGCTTGCGGTATCACGGAGATCGTTCGCGGGGCGGATTTACTGACGTCAACCGCCCGGCAAATCCTGATCTACCGCGCCCTCGGGCAGAAACCGCCGGCCACATTTCATACGGCCCTCGTCGTCGATCAGGACGGTCGGAGGTTGGCAAAACGATCCGGCGGCTGGAGCCTTCGGGAGTTGCGTGAGCGGGGGTTGCGGCCAGATGACGTTTCGTCGCCGAGCTCGTGGGCCGAATGGCTTAAGCGTTCTTCGCCCGATGGGCGCGGGCGTGAAACCAATCCCACGCCCAAAGTGTGAGAGGATAAACAATAATCGCCAGGATCGCCGCCGCGGGAAACGCGCCCACGAAAAACGGCACGGGAGCACTCTTGATCACGGACATCATGTCGTGGGCTTCGAGGCCCGCATGGCTCCGGGCGAGGATCAAACAGCCGATCCGGTATTGCACGTAAACGAAGAACGGAAATGTGAGCGGGTTGGAAATCCACGTGGCCGCGATGGCGGCCGGGACGTTCACGCGTGTGATGTAAGCAATCAGGCCCGCAGCGAGCATTTGAAACGGCGCGGGCATGAGGGCGAAAAACGCTCCCACGGCGAAACCGGCTGCGAAGCGTTGTCTTGTCGGGTGCCAGAGTTCCGGCGCAAACAAACGGTCGCCGAGTCGACGGTGGAGCCATGTGCCGCGGATGTTTTTCACCCGCGGAAGGTGCCGGAGATATCGACCAAAGCGGCCGCGCCGCCAGAGGATGGGTTTCATTTACTTCTTAACGAATTCTTCATCGGGCTTGCCAAGAGCGGATCGGCCCGTGTTTACTCACTGCACTATGAAGAAGATCGAGGCCATCATCAAACCCTTCAAAATGGAAGACGTAAAGGAAGCACTCGCGGAAATCGGCATTGAAGGAATGACCGTCAGTGAGGTGAAGGGTTTCGGACGCCAAAAGGGACACACCGAAATCTATCGCGGAAGCGAATACACAGTGGACTTCCTCCCGAAGGTCAAGTTTGAGATCGTGGTTGCCGACGGGATGGTCGAAAAGGCGATCGCCGCCATTTCGACATCGGCCAAGACGGGAAAAATTGGTGACGGGAAAATCTTTGTTCTTCCGATCGAGAATGCCGTTCGCATTCGCACGGAAGAGACCGGCGACAGCGCGATTTGAGGACGCGGCGTCTGGTTGGGAACTCTGGACGCCTGAGTGACTGATGGATATCGTTCAAGCCATCATCTTGGGAATCGTTGAAGGCTTGACGGAATACCTGCCCGTCAGCTCGACTGGCCATCTCCTGCTCGCGCAAAGGCTGATGGGAATTCCCTCGAGCGACGCATCGGATGCTTTTGCGATTTGCATTCAAGCCGGTGCGATCCTGGCGGTCCTCGGACTTTATCGCAATCGGGTCGGCCAGATGATGTTTGGTGTCCTTGGCCGGGACGATGCGGGGCGTAAACTGGCGATTAACATTCTCGCGGCATTTGTTCCTGCGGCGGCTCTGGGTTTTGTTCTGGAGAAAACGATCAAGAAGTATCTGTTCGCCGGTGACGCTTGGGGGATGTGGCCGGTCGTGGGGGCATGGTTTGTGGGCGGGGTGGCGATCCTCGCTGTCTCTTGGTGGCGGAGGACGCGGCGGAGCGAAGCCGGAGGATTGACGCTTGACGATCTCACCGTGCGAATGGCGGTGATCGTAGGCATTGCCCAATGCCTCGCGATGTGGCCCGGCGTGAGTCGAAGCCTGATAACGATTGTTGGCGGGATGCTGGTCGGTCTTTCCCTTCCGGCGGCCGTCGAACTGAGCTTCCTGCTGGGTGTGCTGACGCTCTCAGCGGCAACGGCCTACGATGCGTTGCGACATGGCGAGGAGATGATGGCGACGTTTGGGATTGTGCCGCTCGTTGTGGGGTGCTTGGCCGCGTGGCTCTCGGCCGTGTTGGCCGTGAAATGGATGGTCGGGTATCTTAATAAACACGGCATGCAAATTTTCGGTTGGTATCGGGTGGTCCTCGCCATCGTTGTGACGATCTGGCTGGTCCGCGGCGGTTGACTGGCGATGATGAGACCATGAAACGGTGTTTGGCCGGGATTTTTCTTTTTTCGATGACCGGATTTGGCCAAGTCGCACCGTTTTTGATCGGCACTTATCAGGGCACCGGGAAAGACAGCGGAATCTTCTCGGCCCGTCTGGATTTGAAGACGGGACAGTTGGACGGAATTGCTGCCGTTGCTGCAGCTCCAAACTCCGGGTTTCTTGCGGCGTCGGATGACGGGAGGTTTCTTTTCGCCGTTGGCGAGGACGCGACCGGCGTCGTTCGTTCCTACAAAATCGGCGGGAATGAGGAACTTGAGTTGTTGAATGAACGGCCGTCCGGCGGGAGTGGTGCTTGCCACGTGTGGTTCGGGGCCGGGCATGTCTTTGTCTCGAACTATGGCTCCGGAAGTGTCGCTTGTTTTCCGGTCTCGGCGGACGGACAACTCGGGCCGGCCACCGCAGAGATTGCCTTCAAGGGGTCCGGTCCGAATCCCAGTCGTCAAAAGGCGCCTCATGCGCATGCGATGGCGACGAGTGCTGACGGGAGATTTGCTTATGCCTGCGACCTCGGAACCGACAGCGTATGGTCGTTTGCGTTTGATCGCACCACCGGAAAAATGACGCCGACCGAGCCGCCGCGCGGGAGTGTTGCGCCGGGTGGGGGACCTCGGCATTTGGTGATCCCTCCGGAGAAGCCGTTTCTTTACGCCAACGACGAGATGGGCATCGCGGTGTCAGTTTTCTCCCGCGACCCGGCGGATGGCACATTGAATCTCTTGCAAACCATCCCGACTCTGCCCGAGGGAACTCCGCGGGAAGGTGTATCGACGGCGGCGATCGCTTTGCATCCGAGCGGCCGCTGGCTCTATGTTTCCAATCGCGGTGACGACAGCATCACGGTCTTTGAGATCGGCGGCGACGGGCGGTTGCGCTGGGTGGAGACGGTGGCATCGACGGTTCGCGTTCCTCGGGGATTCTCCTTGGATCCGAGCGGCGACTGGTTGGTGATCGCCGGGCAAAAAGACGGAGCGTTGGTCTCGATGCGTGTGAATGGAGAAAACGGCAAGCTCACGCCGGTCGGCCGTCTTGAGACCAATACGATCCCGGTATGCATTACGTTTGCCCATCCGTCGAGGTGAGCGGGCGGTCTGTTCGCGGGATTTGACAGACGGGCTCGTGGTCGCGATGATTGCGGAGTCATGGCCAGTATCAAGATCGACCCAGCTTTGCACCAGCAGAAGAAGCCCGACTGGATCAAAGTGCGGTTGCCGAATAATCCGGTTTTCTTCTCCACGAAAGACCTCGTATCCGACCTGCGATTGCACACCGTTTGTGAGAGCGCGCAGTGCCCGAATCGTTGGGAATGCTGGAGTGGGGGAACGGCGACATTCATGATTGCGGGAGAGCACTGCACGAGGGCTTGTGGATTCTGTGCCGTCAGCACGGCCAAGCCATTGCCGCTTGAGGAGGACGAACCGCAGCGAGTGGCCGAGGGCGTGCGTCGGTTGAAGCTCAAGCATGTGGTGATTACGGCGGTGGCGCGTGATGACCTGGCGGACGGTGGCGCGGATCATTTTGGCCGGACGATCGAGGCGATTCGAGCGCTGGATCCGAAGATTGCGATCGAGGTGCTGGTCCCGGATTTTCACTGCAAGGACGATCCAATCCAGAGAGTGCTGAATGCGCGGCCCGATATCTTTAATCACAACTTGGAAACCGTCGAGCGTCTCACCCCGCTCGTGCGGTCGCGGGCCAAGTATCGTCTTTCGCTTGCGGTGCTCAAGCGTGTGAAGGAACTGGAGCCAGCGATGATGACGAAGAGCGGAATCATGCTCGGTCTCGGGGAGACCGAGAACGAACTCTTTGAAGCCATGGACGATCTTCGCGAGTCGGGCGTCGAAGTGCTCACGCTCGGGCAGTATCTGAGGCCCACACCGAATCACCTGCCGGTCGTGGAATTCATCCGGCCCGAGACTTTCGATCTCTATGGTGAGATTGCGCGGAACAAGGGATTTACGTTTGTCGCCAGTGGCCCGTTGGTGAGGAGTTCGTATCACGCGGCGGATTTTAATCCGGTTCCGCGTTGACCGAGTAGGCTAGGTTGCTAACCCGGAAAACTCTCGACGAACTGGACCTTAAAGTCCGGGAACGAAGCGACGACTTGGATTTTGTAGTCGGGGAATGACTCCACGATCTGCCACTTTCCGGGTTTGTCCGGGAAGCTCGTGACGACTTCAACGCGGAGGTCGGGGTGGCTGTCCACGACTTGGACTTTGAAGTCCGGAAAGGATGTGACGAACTGGATTTTCCCAAAGACCTTTGCCGGATCGGGAATCTGTTCGGATGCCTGGGTCAAGGCCGGAGCCAGGGACAGACTCGCGAGAAATGCGCGGCGGTTCATTCGATGGTTTCGGCGTGGTTGATTGCGTCGAGAAAAACGCGAATCGCACCGAAGTCGCGTTTATGCGGCGTGAGGACGATCCTCGCCAAACCTGCCACGTGTAGGTCGTCTCGCTCTTCCGGGAGGGGATCCGTCTGGATGATGCGGTCCGCTGCGAGGAGGTCTGCGAATCGAGAATTGAGGGTCTCGAGTGCGGCGGGACTCAATTTTTTTTGAATTCGCACGACCATTTTCTCGCGAACCCAGCGGTAGGAATGAAAGACCTTGTAGAACTGGACGATGATCCGCGCCGCCTCGTCGGGATCGTGAGTAATATGGAAGAGATGGAAATCGGTCTTGGAGACAAGTCCATGGTCGAGGAGGTCATTGTCGATGAAGCGCCGCCAAGTTTCCCAGTAATGGCCATTCGGACGGTCGAGCATGATGATGGGAACGATCGGCATCTTGCCCGTCTGCATGAGGGTGATGACCTCGAATCCTTCGTCGTGCGTGCCGAACCCGCCCGGCAGGAGGACAAAGGCGTTTGTCTCCTTGGCGAAGTTGAGTTTGCGTGTAAAAAAATAGTTGAAGTTAATCAGCTTCGGATCGCCGTGGATGACCTCGTTGGCACGTTGCTCGAAGGGAAGGCGGATATTTAAGCCGAAGCTTTTCTCTGCGCCGGCACCCTCCTGAGCTGCTCCCATAATCCCGTCGCCACCGCCTGTGATGACCATATATCCCTTTTCAACAATGGTGGCCGCGAACTTCCTGGCCAACTTGTATTCCTCCTCCTCCGGTCGTGTGCGTGCGCTGCCGAAGACCGCGACTTTTCGGATGCCCTGATAACGTGCGAAAACACGCGCCGCATATCGCATTTCACGTAAGGCGCGGCTCATCAACTTCAACTCGGCCATGCTGGCGTGATCGCTGCCCAGCTTGAGCGCGGTCTCGATCATGTCCGCGACCAAATCGCCGGACTTTCCGCTGGCTACTTCAGCCGCGAGAGCTTTGATGCGGGGATCGGTGTCTTTCATGGTGCAAACCGGAACCATACGCAGGCCAGTGCCCGGAGCCAGCATGAAAATGCGGGCGGGATTTCGGTTGAGGCGATCCGCCTTCTTCGGCAGGCTGACGATTAACGCTCATGATTATTGTTCTCCGCCCCCACACTCCGAAGTCCGAAATCGATGAAGTCATCGCCGAAGTGACGAAGCTCGGATACGAGCCGGCGCCGATTCATGGCGCGACGCAAACCGTGATCGCGGCCATCGGTGATGAACGCACCCACCAGAACCTCGAATCGCTGACGGCATTCCGGCAGGTGGAGAGCGTGTTGAGGGTTCAGAAGCGATTCCAGTTGGCCAGCCGGGAGTCGCACCCGGCGACGACGATCGTGAATGTCGATGGCATCGAAATTGGCGGAGATCGTGTTGTCCTGATGGCGGGGCCGTGTTCGGTTGAGAGCGAGGATCAGCTTCTGACGACAGCTCGGGCGGTCAAAGCCGCTGGCGCGACGATTCTTCGGGGCGGAGCCTACAAGCCGCGCACGTCGCCTTATGAATTTCAAGGCCTGGGAAAAGAGGGGCTGCGACTTTTGGAGTTGGCGAGGAAAGAGACCGGCCTGAAAATCATCACGGAAGTCCTCAGTGAACGCGATGTGGAGCATGTCGCCGCGACCGCAGACATCCTCCAGATCGGGGCGCGCAACGCCCAGAACTTCCAGCTTCTCATCGAGTGTGCCAAGTCCGGGAAAGCGGTCCTTCTCAAGCGCGGCATGAGCGAACGCATCGAGGAATGGTTGCTCGCGGCCGAGTATATTCTTGCTCATGGGAATCCCAACGTCCTGCTCTGCGAGCGAGGCATTCGCACGTTTGAGACCTACACACGGAACACACTCGATCTGGCCGCCGTCGCCATCGCAAAAATGGAGTCCCATTTGCCAGTTATCGTCGATCCCAGCCAGGGCTGCGGCCGGTCGGATTTGGTGCAGGCCCTCTGTCGCGGGGCCATCGCCCTCGGCGCCGATGGGTTGCTCATCGAGGTCCATCCGAATCCAGCCGAAGCCATGAGCGACGGACAGCAGCAGGTGGACTTCGATGGATTCCGCGAGATCGTCCAAGCGATCCAACCGTTTCTCGTCGCGACGGGCCGGGCGATCTGATGCTCGCTGCGGGCGCGTGGAAATTCTACTTCGCGGCCGCCTCGGCTCGGTATTGGACGTAGGAACTGCGAGCGGCGAGATAGCGGTCCAGAGAATTTTTAATCGCAGCGTCATAGGCTCCGAGTTGGACCGGCAGCGAGCGGACGGAGTTTGTCGAAGGAATCGCGATCGTCCAAGTGTAGCCGCCGTAAAGGATGCTCACCCAGTTGACAGGATTCAATGCGTAGTCTCCCGCCAGCCCGACCGTGTCTCGGAGGCTGCTCGGTCCCAGAACCGGTAGCACGAGATAGGCCCCATGGCCGATCCCCCATTTGGAAAATGTTTGAGCCGTATCTGCAGTGGGCACATCCGCGAGGGCAGGAATGTGGTCGGCTGGCCGCCCGAGTCCGCCGATTCCAACGGTGGAATTGACCAAAAATCTCCCCGTCTCCTGACCGGCGCGCTTGAAGTTTCCCTGCAGGGCATTATTCACAAGGCGGACGGGATACTTGACGTTTTCAAAAGCGTTGTGAACGCCCGAGCGCACTACTTTGGGGACGATCGTTTCGTAGCCCTTCGAGACCGGTCGGAAAACGAAGGTGTAGATCTGGTCGTTCAGCCAGAAGGTCGCGCGGTTGAGTGGCTCGAGGGGATCAAAGATGGCCGCAGTGTCGTATTCGTCCAAGTCGTCGAGGAGCTTGACCGACTTGCCGTCGGATTTTCCGCCCCCGACCGGAGCGGGTTCCGTGGATCGATTCTTCCCGGCCGATGCGCAGCCGCTCAGGGCTAAAGCGGCCACCACAAGGAATACAAACGGACTGGATGATGGGATGCGTTTCATTATGGATTGGCTACGGATTGAGAAAGAGCGCCGATCACCGCATTGGCTCCTCCCTTTTTGAACTGCGAGTCAAATTGTGTCCGGTAGTTTGCAATCAGGCTCACGCCCTCGATCACAACATCGGTGATGCGCCAGTTCTCGGCCTCTTCCAGGCGATAAACGACATCGTAGCGACTTCCCTCATAGACGAGAGTAGTCGGCACCTCGACGCGGCCGGGGGCCGGTGAGGTTGCCGGCTTGATGTTCACCACGGGACGCTGGCCCGGTGTGAACTTGCTGCTGTAGGTGCGAATGATGAGCGTCGTGAAGAGGTCAGTGGCTTTTCGAGCCTGATCCTCGGTAAACTGCCTCCAACCCGGCCCGACCGCTCGACGCGTCATCGCGGAGAAACTGATGTGTTTCTGGAGTATGGGTCGCAGGCTCGCCATCAAAGCGGCAGCGTTCGGGGCCTTATCCGCAGCGCCGAGAACCTCGTCCACAGCGACCTGCAGGCGCTTCTCCGCCTCGACGGTCGATGCGAGCGCCGTGCCGCAGATCCAGAGCGCAGCCGCGAGAGGGAAAAGGTGACGTAGATTCATGGTTCAGGTTTTTGTTCGGTATCCTTCTCGACACTGCCGAAAGCCATTTTGCCGATCAGGGACTCCAGATCGACAGCCGATTCTGTCATCGTGATTCTCGTGCCCGGCTCGAGATATGTCTCATCTGCCCCGGGGGAAAGCGAGACAAACTTGTCGCCGATGAGTCCGCTGGTTTTGATGGAAGCCATCGAGTCCGTCGGCAGTCGAAGGTCGGATTGAAGGCGCAATGTGGCGACAGCACTGTAATCCGCGGGGTCCATTTTTACCTCGTCCACGCGACCGACCGTCACCCCGGCGACCAACACGCTGCTTCCGTCGTGGAGACCGCCGGCATTCGCGAAGCGGGCTTCGATGACGTAGGTGTCGCCACCGACCATCGATCCGGACCCGAGTTTCATCGTCAGGTAGGCGACGGCGGCGATGCCAATAAGGACAAATAATCCGACAAGGAGTTCGAGCGTGGTACTTTTCATGAATCGTCAGGGTGAATATCTTCGCCGCGACGGATTGCAGCGATTGTGCCAGCCAGTGCGTCCGCACTGTCGCGGAATCCGGAGACGACAGGTTGACGTGAGGACGTGAACTCCGTCGGCGTGCCCTCGAAGCAGATCCGGCCGTGCTCGAGGAGGGCGACCCGGTCGCTCGCGATCAGCGCCTCGACGACATCGTGGGTCACGATCAAGGCGGTGAATCCGAACTGCCGCTGGTATTTCGCAATCATGGAGAAAACGGCGTTCCGCCGCAGGGGATCCAAGCCGGCGGTTGGCTCATCAAAAAAAACAAGTTCCGGGCGGGTGACAATCGCTCGCGCCAGGGCGAGGCGTTTTTGCATTCCGCCGGAGAGCTGTCCGGGGTAGTGATCGCCAAAATTTTCCATTTCAAGTTGCTGCAAAGCTTCGAGGCTGCGCTTCCGGATCTCGCTGTTGGTCAGGTCGGTCGTTTGTTCCAGCGGTAGGGCCACGTTCTCCGATGCCGTCAAGGAATCGAAGAGCGCGTTGTTTTGGAAGAGGAAACTGCAGCGTCGACGAAACTCGGCGCGCGACGCTGGTTGATCCCGAGCAAGCACGAGTCCATCGAATCGGATCGTTCCGGCATCCGGCCGGACGACGTCGGCGAGACACTTCAGGAAAACCGACTTCCCGGCACCGCTCGGCCCCAGAACCGTAAACATGCTGCCCCGCCGCACTCCGAGTCCGACGCCGTCAAGCACAACGTTCTGGCCGAACTCTTTTCGCAGCCCTTCGACCTGAAGGAGAAAATCTGTGGTGTCGGCGGCGGCCATCAGACGAGAAACGAAGTAATCACGTAGTCCGCCGCGAGGACGACGATCGAGGAATGCACAAC
>JBMOHW010000022.1:0-26483 GCA_049317665.1 Terrimicrobiaceae bacterium
GTTTCATTGTATCGCGTGACGCCAAGCGGGTTGGCACCGCTCATTCGATTCAATACCACAGGCGCTTCCGGCCTCGAGCCCGGCGCGGCACTCGGCCTCGCCACAGGCGGCGTGGGCACAGCCATGACGGTCGCCAATGCAGGCGTGCGCAGCCTCCCCGGCGTGAGCACAGATATTGACCGCACCTCCTACGAGATCGCAGCAGTCCTCTCGGTCTACCTCGAGCGTCACGGTCTGCTCGGGCGCTCCCGCCAGGCCATTCACCCCCGGATGAAAGGCCAGCTACCAACGATGATCAATCTGGATCGCGCGATTCCTGCTCCTCTACGGACAAACTAAGTCCCTCCGCTGAGATGGGAAAATTTTGTGTTTTCATCTCCGCGTCGAGCGTGTCCTCTAGACCGCATGAGAAGATTTGAAAACCAAGTAGCCATCGTCACAGGAGCCGGACGCGGGATCGGAGAAGCGATTGCCAAACGTCTCGCCTCGGAAGGCGCCAAAGTCGCCGTCGTCAGCCGCACGGAGGCAAACTCCGCCAAGACCGCTGACCTGATCAACGCGATCTCGCCGGGGGTCGCAAAACCTTACGCCGTCGACGTCGCGGACTTCGAGGCTGTGCAGAAAACCGGCGAGCAAATCCTCGCCGATTTCGGACGCTGCGATGTGCTTGTGAACAACGCCGGAATCACCCGCGATGCGCTGGCGATGCGGATGTCGAGCGACGACTGGGATATCGTGCTCCAGACGAATCTCAAGGGTGCCTTCAACTTCTCTCGCGCCGTCATGCGGGCAATGGTCAAGCAACGTTCCGGACGGATCATCAACATCAGCTCGGTCAGCGGGCTCATGGGACTCGCCGGCCAGGCCAATTACGCCGCGAGCAAGGCGGGATTGATCGGAATGAGCAAAAGCCTGGCGCGCGAACTTTCCAGCCGCGGGATCACCGTGAACGTCGTGGCCCCCGGATTCATCGAGACGGACATGACATCTGTTCTCAGCGAGGAAGTGCGCAAGGGTGCGCTCACGCAAATTCCCTTGTCGAAATTCGGAGCTGGTGACGACATCGCGGCGGCTGTCGCGTTTTTCTCAAGCTCCGAGGCGTCCTTTATCACCGGCCAGGTGCTCGCAGTCGACGGCGGGATGAGCATGTAGAGAAATCCGCCCGCGGAAATCAACTGCGGGTGATCTGGAGGCCCGTCGTTGAGAGCGAGAAGTCTACAAATCGGGCGCGGGGGTTGGGCGGACGCTCCTGCAGCGATCTCCGGATTTTCGCGGCGGAATCCAAGTCCTTGGCAAGAATGAGCAGGTAACCGCCACCGCCCGCACCGAGCAGTTTCGCTCCCGCCGTCCAGTCAGAGATTTGGTTCAAAATCGCGGCGACCTCCGAAGGGTTCGTCCCGGAATCCAGAGCTTCGTTGAGCTCCCAGCTTCGCTGCACGACCCGACACAATCCCTCCCACGATTCCCGTTGAATGGCCTGGTAGGCCTCCAAGGCATGGGCACGGATGGCAAAGAGATTCGCGAGGTGCCGCCCGTTGTTGAGGAACATTCCGCGGACAATCTCGCGGAGGATCGTTTGAGCGACCCGTGTGATGCCGGTGTAAAAAAGCAAGGCGACCGTATTGGCCTGCTGCGGGCCGAGCAGGTGTTCGGGAAGCCACTTGATCGTTGGATTTTGCTCAAGGCCGGGCAACGTTTCGATGAGCTTGATCCCATGGTAGATTCCGCCGGCCTGATCCTGCCAACCGCCGCCGGAAGTTAGCATTTGTTCCAACGCTAGCGTGCGTTGAAAGATTTCCTCGTTGTCCCAGCCGAATCCTCCGGACGACCCGAGCGCCGCCAGCAAAGTGGCAGCCAGCACACTGCTCGTGCCAAGGCCCGATCCCTTTGGCGTGGCGGCCAGCATCGAGACCTCCACGCCGCCGCCGAATGCCTCGAGAATTTCCTCGAGAGTCGTCGCTCCGTCGTTGCGGAAACGCGGATGGAATCCCGCGAGACAAACAGCCGCTTTGGCCAGCGCGAACTCCCCACCAATCTCGGAAACTCCCTCGAGGTCGGCGAGCGTTTGAATCACCGTCTCGGCGCCGAGGTCGATCGAACGAATGACAATCCGTCGCTTCCGGGACATCCGCGCAAAGACTTGCACGGGAGCCTGACCATTGAGTTCGACAGCGAGGTTCACGACGGCTCCACCATGCTTGAGGCAGAAGGGCGGCGTATCGCTCCATCCGCCGGCCAGGTCGAGCCGCACCGGGCTCCTCGCCCAGAGAATCTGGTCATCGATCAACGTCGAACGCGGAACAACCGTCCGCTCCGCACTCATTGAAACGATCCGATCCGCGAGCGCACGAAAGGCCTCCCTCTCGAATGCGCCGCCATCTCCGCCCCTCTTTCGCACGACGGCGGCCGCAAAAGCTGCTTCGTGCATGTGGTCCATCGCGCGGGACGAGGAGGCTCCAGGCACCGCCGCGCCGGATTCGGCATAGAGAGCGGCAGCATTTTCCAGATCGACTCGGAAGAACGGGTTTGTTTCCCGGTGTTCCCAAAGGCTAACCGCCGCGCGGGCGGCCAGTCGCTGCCTTTGCCCGAACAAACGGGCCAAATTCACGTCCCTCGCCAACTCCGCCGCACTCAGCCGTCGCGACTCCAGCCAGCGCTCGGACAGGTCGGTCCTGACCGCCGGGCTCGCCGCGATCAGCCAGGAAATCCATTCGGACGAAACATCGGTGGTCACGCAAAAAATCGGAGCTTCCTGAAGGTCGGTTTCCCCTGAGAATCCCGCATCCTCCCACGAAATCCCGCGAGCCGCAAACCACTCGCTCGCCCGACGCCCCATCCAAGCCGCTTCCGACACCGGCCCGGAAAACGGATCGTCAAATCCATAGGGTCGCACGGCGAAGTCAGCCTCTCCGATCGGGACAAAATCCAGACAGATCCCGCGCGGCAAATCAAAGTCCCACTCGCCGGGCGGAACCCCAGTGAGCGAATTCTCGGCCGTCGGCAGAAAATCCGCGGGCAGCGCACAATTCTCGATCCAGATCATCTCATGAGATGGGAGTCGCTTGCGAAACGTGAAGTCCGAATTCAGAACATACATGTCCGGATGCGGCTTCCGCCAAAGATCGGCCCGCTCGGGTCCGCCTCCCGTGCGGCGTTGCAGGGCGGATAAGGATTCAATCATCTGCCGGGTGGTCCCGAAGTGGTGAAACTCCGCCGCCCGAAGCGGAACGACCGCTGAAGTCAGGGCCGAGATCGATCGGTCCGGCTCCATCGGCTCCGTGCCCAGAGACGGGCCCATTCCGCTATACAACTCGTAGCTCGTCGTGACTCCTGATCCCTCGACGCCAGACTTTTCCATCAAGACTTCCACCGCTCGGGCGCTCAACAGCCAGAGCCCGGTATCGACGAGGTATTCCTGATCGCGGGCCAGCTCGCGAATCCAGCCAGGCTCGGGTTTTTGAAGAAAAAACGAGACGGCATTCGGTTGATCGCGCGGAGAAAAAAATACGCCAAAATCCCTCGCGATTTCCGGACTTACACTCATGCCGAAGCCGACAATGTCCGCCTCGGGAACAGGCGGCAAATTTTCCGGAAACCGCAGAAAAACATCCCCGCTGGCCACGAGCACGCAGGCGGAATCCGGAGAATTTTCGAGCACGGCCCGATAGTCGGCCACCTGAAGATCGAGCAACGTCTGATCCAGCCGCTGACCATGCGAGCCATTGATCACCGGCACGGGCATCAGGACCTTTCCTGTCGCTGCATACGCCGGGAGCCGCCGACTCTGCCCGCCGGCCAGCATGACAAGTCGCTTACGGCCTCGCAGCCAATGAGCGAAAGGCTCCTCCGAGCCCTCAGCCTGCCACGCATCGAGCAACATCTGAACGACTCCACCCCCGGACCCCAGCTTTCGCCCGGCAGGATCGCACGAGGCAAACCAATCGCCCGGCGGTCGCCCGGACCATTCCGAAAAATAGCCAGCCATCGCCGGCGGGAGCGAGAGGAGAAACTGGACGGGCCTGAGCATCACTGGCGTTATCGGACAAACCAGAATTTTTGTCACCTTTGATCTCCTGCCAGTTGCATTCGATGGTAGGCCCAGAGCGGAAAATGTGTTAACCTCGTGACGAGCAGCGTGAAGAAAGCCGACCGAATCGAAACATTTCTTGGTGACCTCGAGGTCTCCGATGGTTCGTTCCACAAATGCTATCTGGGATACTTTGAGTGTTTCAACGCCGAGCAATACTACGAGGCACATGACGTCCTGGAACATCTCTGGCTCAGCGAATCCGGCGCGAACTTCGCGTTTTTCAAAGGCCTCATCCAAGTCGCGGGAGCGTTTGTTCACCTCAAGAAACAACACGCCCGCCCGGAGCATCCCACCGACGGACGCCGACTCCACCCCGCCGTCCGCCTCTTCGCGCTGGGGGCCGGAAACCTCGCGCCGTTCACGCCGACGCACATGGGTCTCGATGTCGCCGCACTGCGGGAACTCTGCCGCGATGTCGCGGCCGGGATCACGGCGTCCGGGTTCGAGAAGAACCCGTGGTTGCCCGGGCAAGGCCCTCGCCTCCATCTCCAGCCCGCAGGGATTCTCTCGACTTTCGACGGCCCAGACTCCAGCGTTCGCCCTGATGCGCCGGGACATTAACTGGAAGATGAAGCGTGAGGACGGCGACTTCTATGAAGTGCGTGCGGTCTGGTTTGGTGCGGAGTTCAAACTTCAATTTCAGGAGAAAAATTCCGTCGAGTGGGATTACCAGCGCAAGCCCTCACTGGAAGATCTCGAAGCCCTCGCCGATGCCATTGAGCGCCGCTACCAACGCAAGCGGGCGACCCTTGAAGTCCGCCAGGCGGCCCAAAAGATGCTCGCGGATTTCCGGCGGACCATGCCGCGCCCGAAGGACGCGGCCTGATTTTCCTCGGAAAATGTATTGACAACGCGCCCGGCTTTCTTAAGTTCACGGGTCCGTCACGGCGCGGATTCTCCCGATGCCGAATTTTCCATGAACGCCTTAATCCTCGAAGAAGCCTCCAAACTGATCCCCGAACCCCAAGTCCTCATCAACATGGTGTCGCGTCGCGTCCGCCAACTCAGTGCGGGGAGCCGTCCGATGGTTGAGGTCGGTGCGCGGATGGGGCTCGCCGACATCGCTCTCACGGAAATCGCCCAAGGGAAGCTGGCCGTCGCTCCCGTGGCCGATCCGGCAGTCTAATCCGGTCGAGCGGTCCACTGCCGCAACATGTCAGCCGAGATCGCGACCAACCGCAAGGCTCTGCGGGAATATCATATCCTTCAGCGGTTCGAAGCCGGGATCGAGTTGATGGGCACGGAAGTCAAGTCGATCCGCGCCGGACTCGTCTCGCTTCAAGGAGCCTTCGCACGAGTTCACAAGGGCGACCTCTGTCTTTTCGACGCAGGGATCCAACCCTACGAACGGGCCAGTCACGAGCAGCACGAGATCAAGCGAATTCGCCGCCTTTTGCTCCATCGAAACGAAATCGATAAACTCATCGGTGAGGTCGAACGCTCCAGCCACTCGCTGGTCGCCATTCGGATGTATTGGAAAAAAGATCGCGTTAAGGTCGAGATCGGGCTCGGCAAAGGCAAGGACGCCGGCGACAAGCGGGCGGACCTCAAAAAGCGCGCCACCGACCGCGAAGTCGATCGCGCGATCGCCGACTTCCAACGCCGCGGACGGTAAAGCCTCAAAGCGGGTTTTTAGCGGAATTGAGGGTGTAGCGGTCGCTGCTGTCTCTGGGAAATTCTATTAATTCTGTCCAAAAGCATTTCTAGTTTTCTGGCGGAGTTGCCGGAGAATGCGTTGCGAGTGACGCCTGGCATGGCGGGATTCTAGGAAATGATGGAGATTGTCGAGCGCGGGATGCGGAAGTATCGCACCGCGCTCCGCGAGTTGGCAAATTGAACGAGCCGGCTTGGATCTCCCGCGAGGTCATCCTCTCCACGCAGGAAGAACTGTTGGAACGCTTCAGGGGACCGGCCGGAATTCGGGACGAGAGTCTGCTGGAGTCGGCACTGCACCGCCCGGAGCATCTCGCTGCCTCCGGCAAACCGACAATGTCCGAACTGGCGGCAGCTTGATGCCGGAAAGGGCGGGCTCTCAACAACCGGCAGCGAGAATTTCGCGAAGGTTGCCGGTGATGCGGCCATCGTAGAGGGCTTTGCCAATGATGGCACCGTAGAGACCCGGCATCGCGGCGAGTTGGCGGACGTCATCGGGACTCGAAACGCCGCCGCTGGCGACGAGTTGGCAATCAAGGATCTCCAGCAACTTGGCGAGCTCGCCGAAATTCGGTCCCTCGAGCATCCCATCAGTGGCAATATCGGTGTAAATGATCGTCCCGACCCCTGCCCTCTGGACGGTCAAGGCGAGGTCGGTGGCATCGGTGCCGGTGGTCTCCGTCCAACCCTTCACGGCGACTTTGCCTTTGTTGGCATCGATGCCGACAGCGATCCGGTCGCCGCCGAACTCGGCGCACATCTCGGCCACATACTCCGGGGACTCGCAGGCCTTCGTGCCGAGGATCACGCGGCTGATACCCGCGCTGAAAGCTGCGCTGACATTATGGAGGCTCCGCATTCCGCCGCCCAGCTCGCATGGCACGTTTACCGAGGCGCAAATGCGCTCGATGACCGCCAGATTCCGCGGTTCGCCAGAAAATGCGGCGTCGAGGTCCACCAAGTGGAGCCAGTCCGCGCCGGCATCCTCCCATTTCTTGGCAAACGCGACGGGATCGGACGAGTAAACGGTCTTTTCGGTGGCGAGTCCGCGCTTGAGACGAACAACTTCGCCACCCATCAGGTCGATGGCTGGTAGGAGGATCATAGGGTTTTTAGAAAATTCCGCAGGATGTTGAGTCCGGCGGCCTGGCTTTTCTCCGGGTGGAATTGTGTGGCGTGCATGGCTCCAGACGAAATCGCCGCCGCAAACGAAGTGCCATACTCGCACTGAGCCGAAACGATCGCCGGATCGGCCGGGGCGGGATAAAACGAGTGAACAAAATACATCGGCGTTCCGTCCGGCAGACTGTCAAACAATGGGCCACTGAGCGAGGTCAACGGGTTCCATCCCATGTGAGGAACCTTCAGCCGGTCGGCGACAAATCGGATGACCGAACCCCGAACGATACCCATCCCCTCCACGCCGGGAGATTCCTCGCTCGATTCGAACAGCAGTTGATACCCCAGGCAGATCCCGAGATACGGCCGACCGGCGCGGATCCACTCGCGAATCGGGTCCCAGAGGCCCGTTGCGCGGAGGTTCGCCGCGCAATCGCCGAATGATCCGACTCCGGGCACGACGACGGCATCGACTTCCGAGAGTTGATCCGGCGAGGACACAAGGCACGACGAGGCCCCGGTGACCTCGAACGCCTTTGAGACGCTTCGGAGGTTCCCGCTGCCGTAATCCACGACACCGATCATTGGAGAACTCATGGGCAAATGGCTTCGCGTTTTCGGACTAGAGAACGCCCTTCGTGCTTGGAATCCCCTGCACACGGGGATCCACTTGCGTGGCGGAGTCGAGCGCACGCGCCAAGGCCTTGAAGACCCCCTCGGCCATGTGGTGGGCGTCGCGCCCGGCCAGCACGTCAACATGCAAGTTCATCCCGCCGTGAACGGAGAGCGCACGCAGGAATTCCTCGACGAGTTGGAAAGAAAACATTCCACCGATCGCCTCGACGTCGCAGGGCGCCTTGTAGGCCAGGAAGGGACGCCCACTCAAGTCCACCACCACGCGGACCAATGCCTCATCCATCGGCACATAGGCAAACCCGTAGCGACGAATCCCGGCTTTGTTACCGAGTGCCTTTGTGAGGGCCTGTCCGAGCGTGATGCCTGTGTCTTCCACTGTGTGGTGAAAATCCACATCGATGTCGCCTTTTGCAGCTAACTCGACGTCAAAGACCCCGTGACGGGCAAACAACGTGAGCATGTGATCGAAGAACGGAATCCCGCTCTCGATTTTCGAATTTCCCGTCCCGTCCACGCCCAATCGAAGACGGATTTTCGTCTCCGAGGTATTGCGTTCGATCAATGCATCACGACTCATGACCAGACCCTAGCCGACCTGCCAGGGTTTTGAAAAGCCCGATCCGCTCCAGCGGGCGACCTGAGAATTTCAGGATGGAAAGTTTTTCGCTCGCACCACCGCAGCAAACACCATATCCTGCCATCATGCCGTCGCTGTCCTCCAATGCTCTCGTCCAAAAGCTGATCGATAAATTCAGCAACTCCAGAGACTTTACGATTTCGTTCGTGCTGCACGTGATCCTCGTCGCGATCTTTGGCACGACAGTATTGTTCCAAGCGGTTCAAGAACCTCCGGATTTCGAGGGCGAAAGCGGGGGATTTGTCGGCGGAAGCGAAGAGACAGCCGCTCCGCCACCGACCGCCCAGCAGGTTCCCCAGACTCCGAATATCACCGTGACGGCCACGCCGACCGCGAGTTCGCTCAATGCCATCACCACGATGGCGCCCTCCGCCGTCAACTTTACGATGGCTCAAATGGTCGTCACCCCAACCCAAACCGCCGCTCCAACGGCGGCCCAAATGTCTGCGCCAAAACCTTCCGCGTCCGGCGGGCTCACCGGTGCTGAGGCTTCGGCCATCAAGGGATTCACCGGCGGTTGGGGAAAAGGAAGTGGCTCCGGCACAGGGACCCGCTCGCGAGAGTTTGAGTTCATTGCCTATATCGGAAAATACGAGGGCGGTAACTGGAACTCCACGATCCGCGTGGTCAACAACAAGATCGAGACCGGCAGTCTCCCAAACCTCCTCTACTTCATGAGTTCGTGGTCGAAGAATAAGGTCAAAACGAACTATACGAATGTCCAAGCGGTCAAACTCGACAGCGACGAGATCTTTTCAATCAAACCGCCGTTCATCTTCATGACCGGGACTCGCGATTTCCGACTCACCGAGAAGGAGGTCGAAACCCTGCGAAAGTATGTCCGTCTCGGCGGGGCGATTTGGGGCGATAGCTCGGTGCCCGGCCGCAATTCCCGATTTGATATTGCCTTCCGACGCGAAATGAAGCGAGTCATTCCAGACGTCGACAAGGATTGGGAGGAACTTCCGCCAAACCACCCGATTTACACGCAAACGTATTTTCCGGAGATTAAAGAGATCCCTCCGGGTCTCAATTACTACCGCGAGCCCATGTATGCGCTCAAAATTTACGGCGAGGTCGCGATTATCTATACGCCAAATGACTACGGCGACATGTGGCAGGTCGGACTCAACCAACAGGGACAGATCGACACCCGGAAAGATGCGAAAAATCAATTCGTTGCGATCAACCAGGTCATCTGGGACAACCGCGACGCCTACATTCGCAACCTCTCGCCGGAAGCCCTCACCCTCACCTACAAATTCGGAACCAACGTCGTCATTCATCTGCTCACCCGGTGGGAGAACAAAACGAGGACGGCTTCCTCGCTGTAGGCTAGCCATCCCCCGCCCCGTCGTTAAGCAGGTGCGTGCCGACATAAAACCGGCGCCGGACCATTTCCTCGCTTGTGAAAATCGGTCCATTGGGCGACTTTGCGCATCTGAATGAAAAAATCCGGGTGCTTCATGGTCGTGATGTTCGTCGCATTGTGCGCGAGCCTTTTTGTGAACTTGCTTCTGATGGCGGCTCTCGGTGCCAAGGGCGGATCCTCGCTCACCAGCGTGAGGGTCCTTCAGCCGAAAGAGTTCGAAGAGCAAGTCGTGCAGGAAGGCGAGACGTCCGCGAATAAAATCGCCGTTATTCCACTCCAGGGCGTCATCGCCTTCGGGGAAGCCGGGGCACTCGGGGAGTCGATGGTTGAGGATTTCAAAGCGGCCCTGGAGCAAGCCGAACTCGACCACACCGTGAAAGCCGTCGTCATCGAGACGGATTCCCCGGGGGGCGAGATCACCGCCTCTGACGTCCTTTACGACTCGATTGCCCGGCTCGCGCGGCAAAAGCCGGTCGTCGTTTACTTCAACTCGATCGGTGCGTCGGGCGCCTACTACGCTGCCTGCGGCGCGAATTGGATCATGTGCAACGACACGACATTCACCGGCAGTATCGGTGTGATCATTTCGACCCTCAACTACCGTGAGCTTTTCGGAAAAATTGGTCTCCAGGCCCTCACGTTCAAGAGCGGAAAGTTCAAGGACATGCTCAGCGGCACGCGCGAGATCACTCCGGAGGAACAAGCCTACGTTCAGGGCATGGTCATGCAGAGTTACGATCGGTTTGTCGGGATCGTCGCCCGGTCGCGGAAACTCGATGAGAAAGATCTCCGCAGCGGAGTGGCCGATGGACGCATTCTCAGTGGCACTGATGCCTACTCCGCCCAGTTAGTCGATCAACTGGGTTACGTTGAGGACGCGTTTGACAAGGCCCGCGAGCTGGGATCCGCTCCGGGGGCACAGGTCGTGCGCTACAAGCGGGCCCACAACCTCGCAAACTTCCTTCGCCTCTTCAGCGAGTCCCGCGTGCCAAAAATCGAGGTCGATTTTCTGAAGAACCGGATCCAACTCGACCCGGGCCGGGTCTACTTGCTGCCTGCGTTCTTCGCTCCCTGATTCGCCGCAAGCAGCGCAAACGCCGCTGCCACCTTCTCGGGCGCTATATCACGAACCTCCCTCGACTCCGCTTGCAGGACCTCGCGGCAGGCGGTCCATGGATACCATCGTTGAACATCTGAGGCGCCAAACAGCGCGACGACCGGAAGCCCGCACGCGGCCGCCAAGTGCATTGCCCCCCCGTCGCTACCGATAAAATAATCGCATGCGGCTAGGGCCTCGATCGTTCCCTCAAGATCTGGGGTCGGATAGAATACCACTGGCACGGTCCCGCCCAGCTCACTCGCGAGTTCCCGAGCCTTTTCATCATCGCCCGAATGCCCCCTTTGATCAGCACTCCCGGGTGCCCAGAGGATGAGAAACCCCAGACTCGGCTCCGCACGATGGAGTTCTCTGAGGAGCTTCGCAAAATGCAGCGTCGGCCATTGCTGGGATGGCTTACGAGAACTGATGTGGACGGCGACAAGCCGCGTGGCTTTGCCTTCGCTGAGAAACCTCGTTCGAAGTCCCGCCGACCTTGCAGAATCTGGATAAACCCGCACAGCAGGTGGCTCTCCCGACAATCCGATAGCCTTTCCTAACCCCCACACCCGCTCCACTTCATGACGTCCCAGCATTTCGCCCGGAGGCAAGTCGTCCCCGCCGCCGCCGTCCTCCGAACTCCGAAGAAATCTCGCGGGGTTGATCATCCGAACGAGCTTGGTCACCCTCGCTCCACACGGCGTCGAAGCTGCGATTACGACATCGAAGCGCTCGCGTCGCAGGCGCCAAATCAGAAGCACTTTCTGAACGGAGCCCCGGATCAGCGATAAAACCGATCCGTGGTGGCTGCGCTTCGAATAAACAAAAACCGCACTGACATCCGGATTTCTCTCCAGCACGGCACGGTTGTAGGACGTGCAGAGCACAGAGATGGGTAGGTCAGGAAACTTCGCACGAATCCCCGCGATCAACGGCGTCGTGCAGACAAGATCACCGATGTTATCCTGACGGACGATGAGCAGTTTTTTGATCAAAGAAGTCGAAAATTCGGGCCGGCGAGATTCGAACTCGCGACCTCTTGAACCCCATTCAAGCGCTCTACCAAGCTGAGCCACGGCCCGTTACCGAGTTGTCACGATGGGTCGGGATTTGCCGGCGATCAAGTCTTTAATTCTCTCCTGCGGAATCGCTATTGCGGGAAGCGGATCGAGCGGGTAAAAAACACGAACCGAATATTCCTCATGCGTAAAAAAATCATCGCCGCCAACTGGAAAATGAACATGACCGTCGCGGAGACGGAGAGCTACCTCGAGGATTTTCGCCTCGACGTCGAGGAGGTCACTGGTGTCGAGATCGTGATTGCCCCGCCCTTCACCGCGCTGGCGAAACTTTCGGAGCTGCTCGGCGGTTCGCAAAAAATCCGCCTCGGCGCGCAGAACATGTATTTTGAAATGTCGGGTGCCTTCACTGGTGAGATCAGCCCGGCGATGCTCCGGGAGTTGTTCGTGCGCTACGTCATCCTTGGCCACAGCGAGCGGCGGCAGATTTTTGGGGAGACTGACGCGCTCATTAACAAAAAGGTCATCACTGCCCTCGCCTCTGAACTCAAACCCATCGTTTGCGTCGGCGAAACGCTCGCGGAGCGAGATGCCGGAAAGGAAAATGCGGTGTTGGAGACACAACTCCAAGGCAGCCTCGCCGGGGTTTCTGCCGAGCAAATGCTCGACGTTGTGATTGCTTACGAGCCCGTCTGGGCTATCGGAACCGGTCGAAACGCTTCGCCCGAGCAGGCTCAGGAGGCCCACGCCCACGTTCGAAAAGTCCTCGCCGGACTCACGGACGCGGCGACCGCTCAGAAAGTGCGGATCCAATACGGCGGCAGCGTCAAGCCGGCCAATGCCGCGGTCCTTCTCTCGCAGCCTGATATCGATGGCGCTCTCGTGGGAGGAGCCGGCTTGGAATCCCGAAGCTTCGCAGAAATCGTCAAGGCGGCGGTTCCCGCCTGATCCCGTTCGAACGACTCAGTTCTCGAGGTCCGCAGCGGTCACACTCTGTTGGGGTCGCGTTGCGAGGATGCCGGCCTGCTCGATGACGCGCGCGGAATCTTCGTCGAATCGATATCCGTGGCAGTTCGGGCAATTCGTCACGCGCGCGGTTACGATCGACTCACAGCCTTCGCAGACTTTGTAGTTCCCGGGGGCTTCGGAGATCTTCCTCGCCCGCTCGGCTCGCTCGGTCATCGGATCGACGGACATTCCTGAGAGCCTATCCCGGGACAGAGTGCGAAATCAAGGTTGGCGTGATCTCGTCCGCAGCGCATTTTCTAATGCCCTCGCCGCGCATTTCCCGATAAGAATCGCCGCGTGGAGATCCATGTATCTGAAAAACGGGTAACGGAATTTCGGGATGTTCCCCCGTTTCTTTTCGACCTGCTCAAGGAGATTGGAACGGCGGGGGCTTCGATGGACCCGCGCGTCGAGGGACGGCTTTATCCGTCGCCGGTGGACCGGTCCGACGACGCAATGATTCGAGAGGATTGGAACGCTTTTGTCCAACCCGACCTCCAAGCCGGTTTTCAAGCGGCCCGCGACACCGTGCAGGCAGATCTGAGGGGCGCTTCAAACGACGCAGGCTTGTGGACACTCGAGATTCCGGCGAACCATATCGAGGCCTGGCTTAACGCGCTCAACCAAGCCCGCCTCGCCATCTCCGAAGAGAATCACTTTGGCGAAAACGAACTCGCCGAAGAGCTCTCGCTCCAACCGGAAAGCTCCAGAGATCGTGCCCTCCTACAAATGCATTTCTACGGAATGATCCAGGAATGGTTTGTCAGGATCCTTGATTAAGAATCTCGCGCAACGCCGCGGCATCATCCGCCAAGGCCGCCGGGTCATCGCCTCGAACAAACTCCAGAAGGATGCCCGGATCCCTGCCCCCCGCCCGCAGTTCCTGCACGTAGGCGGCCCACCGATCGGCACCCTCGCGCAGCGGAAGACGAGTTGATGAATCCGGCCACCAATGGAAGGCATGAACATTCAAGACCCACGGATTCACCCTCCTCAAACCCTCCACGCATTTCTCCAGCGAATGCCCAACCGGCGGCTGCCAGAGCGTTCGAATGAACGGATGGCTCGTCGCCTCCAGGAGCGCGACGGCAGACTCCGCAGTGTCCGTGAGCGTTCCCGAGTGGAATTCATATGCGAGCAGTATTCCCTCAGCCGCCGCAAGATCCGCACAACGCAGGGCATCGGCCGCCACCACATTTCTCCACGCTTCGTCCGCATCGGCCCCGTTTCGGTTTCCCGCCCAGACGCGGATCGACGGCGAGCCCAAAGTCGCGGCGGTTTTCAGCACGGAAGAAAAGGTGAGCCCGATGGATTCACTGACACCGAGGCGGTAGTAGGACCCGTAGGCAGCAACCGACAAACCGGCTTCGCGGGTGATCGCACCGACTTCGACCGCGCGGCCCTCGTCACCCGGCGGCACATGGATATCACCACCCCATTCGATGGACTCCAATTGCGCCTCGCGGCAGAGTTGGACAATCTGCTCGGGTGAGAGCTTCCGAAACGTGACGGAGAGAAGCCCGGTCTTCATGCCATTTTTGCCAGCATATCGCGTTCGACACGGTATCGAAGCGGCTCGCCGGCCGCGAATCGAACCAACTCGTCGGCCATCCATCGGGCCATTCGCGCGTGTTCAGCCTGCATGCTCCCGGCAATGTGGGGAGTCAGCATCACGTTGGGAAGGCTCCGAAGCGGCGAGTCCGGGGCGGCGGGCTCGGGATAGGTCACATCGAGAACGGCCGAGAGATCGGGCCGCTCGGCGAGCACCTCGCAGAGCTCATCCTCGGCGACAACGGCCCCGCGGGAGGTATTGATCAAGGTCGCACCTTCTTTCATCGAAGAGAGAAGCTTTCGCCCGATCATACGTTCCGTCGAAGGGATCCAAGGCGTGTGAATACTGACGACGTCGCATTCACGGAAGAGATCCTCCAAAGAAATGAGAGTCACACCGATCTCACCAGCCTGGTCGCTCGGGAGGAAGGGATCATAGGCGAAAACATCGATTTCAAATGGCCTCAACAATCGAGCGGTCGCTCTCCCGATCACGCCGAGCGAGACAAGACCAACCTTCGAATGATATCCGCCTGGCACCCGCAGATCGTTGCCCCCGAGGCTCCCCGGCTCCCGCATCGCCCGTGTGAGATGCCAGAACCGCTTTAAGCTCAGAAGAATCGTTCCGATGGTGTATTCCGCCACCGGAATTCCGTTGGCCGTCCATGCACTCGAAACCAAAATGCCCCGGTCCCAGCTCGCATCGGTGACAAATCCTTTCACGCTCCCGGCGGCATAGAAAACAGCGCGAAGATTCGGCGCAGCCGCGAGGAATTCCGCATCAAGCACTGGCATCCCCCAAGTGCCAACGATCACCTCGACTTGCGCCAGGCGGTCCCGTTGCTCCCGCCAAGTCGATGGCTCGACCGATTCCCCGAGGAAATCCGCACAGCGCGAGAACTCACCCAGAACAAATTCCGGAAAAACACTGCCCCGGAGTTCGGCGGGAGAGAACAACAGGGCCTTGAGGCGCATCAAATAGGTGTAGCCCTTGGGGGCGGAGTGGATCCACCTGTTTTTTTCTGCGATCTCTGCCAGAGTGGCGCGATGCATCAGGCCGAGGGCATTTTGATTCGACGGCATGCGTGGAGCGATACGAGCTTGATCACGACATGGCTGACGCCCCACGAGGGGAAAATCCGTTTAATGGCCAAGGGGGCCCGTCGCCCGGCGAGTCCCTTCGCGGGAAAGCTTGATCTTTTTTTCCATGCCGAAGTCGCCTACGTCGCCAGCCGGAGCACGAGCCTTCACACCTTGCGCGAGATTCGTCTCATCTCGCCGTTCGACGCAGCCGCCGTGCCATTCGCGAACGTTTTTCTCTGCGGCTACTTCGCCGAGTTGACCGACCTTTCGACGGAATCCGGAAATCCCTCACCCGAGATGTTTGGCCTGCTCACCCGGGCCATTGAACACCTGCGGACCAAGGCGGCATCGATGCGGGCTCTGGAGCACTTTGAAAATGAATTCTGCCGGGTGCTCGGCGTCCTCGATGAAACGTCGCATCCGCTGGTCGCCATCGAAACCTACTGCGGAAAAATTCCGGCCTCCCGGGCATCGGCCGTGCGCTTTCTCGACGCCTGAGATTTTCCTCTCGTCCGGCTGGCCGACCGTGCCTTACGATGCCAGAATTATGCAGACGACCGCCAATTTGTGGGACGTCCTCTGTCGCGACTTGGAGGACAAGCGCAGTGATTCCTCGAGGGATCAGCATCGCGCCGCCGCCGAGCAATTCCGCGAGGCGGCTCTCCAAGTCTTCCGTCCCGAGAGCCCGCGACTCAGCGATGCCTTGGAGATCTCGGGCGACGTCTGCCAGGCCTCGGGGTTTTTTGACGACGCAATCCGCGACTTTGAAGATTCGCTGAAACATAATCTCAGGAATAACAACGTCATCGCGGCGGCGAGGGTTTCTGCCAAAATGGCGCTCCTGCTCGATCACATGGAGAAGTCGACGCGGGCCAAAGAATGCTATCTCCGCGCCTTGGAGTTGTTCAGTGCTTCTCATGATCTCGGCCAACATTTCATGTTGCTAAGCAACCTTGGTGCCCTCGAAAAACGGACCGGGCACCGGAACGAGGCAATCCGGCGTTATGCCGAAGCAGTCGAGCTTTCCATGAAGCTCTACGGAGAAGTCCACCCGCAAGTCGCACTGGCCTGCAGCAATCTGGGCGTAGCCTATATGGAAGCCCATGACTGGATCCATGCGGAAAACGAATACATGCGTGCGCTCGGGATCCACGAAAAACTCTACGGCGCGATGAGCCCGGATGTCGCCCAAGGTCTCGCGAACCTCGCTGTGCTTTACCACTCCAGCGGGAACGTGCCGAAGGCCGAGGCCTTCTATCAGGCAGCCCTAAAGACCTATGCTGCCTTCCTCTCGCCAGACGACCCGGTCGTTTTGGAAGTCCAAAAAAACCATAAATCCCTCCAGAATTCCCGAAAATAATGCCCACGGTTCTCACACCCGCCGAAGCCCGAATCGAGCGCGACCGACTGGTTGCCGAAGGGAAGGCGCTCGTCTTTACCAACGGATGCTTCGACATTCTTCACCGCGGACACGCCGAGTATCTCGCCTTCGCCCGCGCGCAAGGCGACGCGCTCTGCGTGGGAGTCAATAGCGACGTGTCTGTTCGAAAAATCAAGGGGCCGTCCCGTCCGGTCAATTGCGAATCCGACCGGGCTTTCGTCATCGCATCGCTACGTGCAGTGGATTTTGCGGTCATTTTCGATGAGGACGAACCGAAAGATCTGATCGAAAAAATCCTCCCGCAGGTTCTCGTCAAAGGAAAAGATTGGGCGCACTACGTCAGTGGACGCGAGATCGTCGAGGCTCACGGCGGCCGGGTTGTTCTCGCGGAAATGGTCGAGGGTCGATCCACAACCGGCACGATCGAGCGGGTCCTCGCCTCCCATGCTGCCGGGGGCTGAGTTCCCATTTCTTGCATTCCCCGCCGTGGTGAGTATCTTCTCCGTCCCGATAAACGAAAAATGAGCAACAGTATTTTGGACCCATCCCGGATTGAAGCCGTGGATTTCAGCAACGATGAGATCGCCCGCTATTCCCGGCATTTGATCATGCCCGAGGTCACGCTCGAAGGTCAGAAGCGCCTGAAAGCCGCGAAAGTTCTCTGCATCGGCACTGGCGGGCTCGGATCCCCGATTGCCCTCTACCTGGCAGCCGCCGGGGTCGGAACGCTAGGACTCGTGGACTTTGATGTCGTCGATTACTCGAATCTCCAACGACAAATCCTCCACGGCACGAAGGATGTCGGCCGAAAAAAACTCAACAGCGCCCGCGACCGGATCAAGGAAATCAACCCGAACGTGCAGGTGAATCTGCACGATGCCATGTTCTCTAGCGAGAACGCCGTCGAGATCGTGACTCCCTACGACATCGTCATTGATGGCACCGATAATTTTCCGACCCGCTACCTTTCCAACGATGTGTGCGTCTTGCTGAAGAAGCCGAACATCTACGGCTCGATTTTCCGATTTGACGGACAGTGCACCGTTTTTGCCCCGCACATCGAGGGCCCCTGCTATCGATGCCTCTATCCAGAACCTCCCCCACCAGGAATGGTTCCGAGTTGTGCCGAGGGCGGCGTGCTCGGCGTCCTGCCCGGCGTGATCGGGGTGATGCAAGCCATCGAGGCGATCAAACTCATCGTCGGCATCGGCGATCCGTTGATTGGACGCCTGATCCATTTCGACGCGCTCAAGATGAAATTCCGGGAGTTCAAGATCCGCAAGGATCCGTCGTGCCCGATCTGTAGCGAGAATCCGACGATCACCGAGCTAATCGACTACGAGCAATTCTGCGGGATTCCGCAAGCCAAGGCCGAGGAGGATGCCGAGCTTCCGATCCCGGAGATTTCCACGACTGCGCTCAAAGCCCGCATCGACAGCGGGGACAAACTCGTCCTCGTCGACGTCCGCGAGACGTTCGAGTGGGAAATCGCCCGCATCCCGGGCTCGAAGTTGATCCCACTCGGTGAACTCGCCTCGCGCATGAGCGAACTCGACTCCTCCGATGAAATGGTTTTCATCTGCAAAGTCGGCTCTCGTAGCGCAACCGCCGTCCGCGAACTCCAGAAAGCCGGGTTTAAGAAAACCTTGAACCTCGTCGGCGGAATTCGCGACTGGTCGGAAAGCGTCGATCCCTCCATGCCGCGATACTGAGTCCCTAAGGATTCAATCTTGCCCGAGAACTTCCTCAGGCCCGCCAGACGCGGAGACGCCAGAAAACAATCAGGCCTGCCACGCCCAGAAGCAAAATCGTCGATGGCTCGGGAATCGCTGTGACGCCTTTGAGAAAAAGGATGCCGCCGTCAGCATTCGGTCCGCTGCCGGAGTAGGATGTAAACGATAAGCCGGAGAAGTCGCGCCAGACCGAGCCGTCAAAGTAGTAAGAGAGGCCATCGGGGACATCGAGGTAGCCATTCAAACCGCTGCCGCCAATCACGACCGGGACCGCATTTTCCAGCGCTGTCATCGTCGCCGTGTCCAAATAGGTCAATTGAACGACCACGGTATCGCTTGCCGTCAGCGAGATCTGCGTGGCGAGGTCGAGTTGGTGGTAGCCAATCCCAGTGAGCGAAAACGATTCCTCGGAGAGCAAGTTCGCCGGCCCGTCCGCCCAGTCACTGTAGATATCAACCTCAACGGTGACCCCCGAAGCCTGGGTCACTACACCGAGTGCCGCCAGAAGTCCGCTTTCCGTTGGCGTGAGGATCGAGGCGACTTGGTTCTTGTCGTGAACGGCCATCCCCGTTGGTATTCCCAACCCGGGTAGCCCGATTCCACCCACGACTTCGAAGTTGCTCGCATAGTCCATCGGACCGAGTTCGTTTTGAATGACCGTCTGCCCGTAGGCCGCGTTGCTACCCAACTCGAAGGCTGCGACGCCCATGCGCCCGATGGCCGCATCGTTGTAGGGAGCCCAGAAAGTGCCGTCCCCATTGAGCCAGTTCTGCCACTCGGTCGGCCCGTTGCTTCCCCAACTGTTCTGGACCAGCCAGGCACCCGTGTAGGTCGTGTTGGTATTCGGATCGGTCATCGAATAATCGTCATCCCACCCGATGATTGTCACCTCATGTCCGGTCAATCCGGGGGCCGAGTAGGGATTGAAGTAATTGATCGTATTGAGCGTGGAGTTCGAACCTACTGCCGGTGGGACCGCGTCGAAGAGAATGGTTGACTCCGCCGGAGCCGCATCCGCATTCATCGAGGTTGTCACAGCACCGTATTGGATGATCCCTGCTTTTACGGCCGCCACTTGGGGATCGGCCGCGCCTTGCGTAAACGAGTAGGTGCTGTAAGTCGAATCCTGATAAGTGACTGTTCCCGTCGAGGTCGGGAGAGCGACGTTGTTCGCAAACCCCTGTTGATAAAAAACAACGGACTGCACCTGATAGGCAGTCGGCTGGTTCACGACCGTGGGGAGCAAGGAGGTCAGGTTCGCTGGTGAAAAATCATCCGGATGCCCGGTATATTCGGTGATGGATTGCGGGAAGGGATTGTTCGAATTGGAGGAGACAAGCACCGGCCCGCCTCCCATTTGGGTCTGATACTCCTGCGGTGCCGCGCCGGAGGGCACATTCGGAATCGTCCACTGTCCCGCGCCACGCGTGACGTAGCCGAGGGCCTGAAACTCCCACCCGCCCCAGTTGCTATTGTTGGAAAGGGCATCCTTCGCCAACAAATTATCCGGAGACCCGTTGTAAGCGGACAGGTGCCATGAGGAGATCTGGATGGCCGGGGCGACTGATGAAGTCGGCAGCAATCCGTTCATCAGCAAGTTGCTATTCATCGCTGTGGCCGAGGCAAACGTCCAGCAGTCCTCCGCCGCACCCTGATTCTGGATGGCCGGAACCCAGGCGACCGTCGAGTTCCCGGAGCCGACTGCTCGCAGGTCGTAACTCGACGGCGGCGACTGGGCCTCAACGAGTCCGGACAACTGTGTCAGCGCGACAAAGATTAGGAATACTGTCCGAAAATGAGCCCGAGCCAAGCTGAAGGGAATCGAGTCCATAAAGCTTCCGGGAAAGAAGCGAAAACCCAACTAACTTTCAACCGAAAAATCTTTTGTTTCGTCCGGAGCACATTGCTTCGCTGGAAAAAGCCGCTCAAGTTGTCACGGGACGGCGATCACGACACGACATCGTTGCACCGGTTCGATTTCTAGAAGATTGTCATGACGCCTATGGCAAAATCGTTACCGAGCATCCTTCCCTCGCAATCGGGCTCCCAGCGTAAAAATTCTACGAGGCCGCGCCGAGGTCTTCGCCCACCATGTAGCGGGTGAAGCGGCGGATGATCATATTTTCTCCGAGCTCCGCGATTTTGCTGTTGAGGAGATCGCTGATGGTGAGATCGGGATTTTTGATGAAGGCCTGCTCGAGAAGACAGATTGTGCCGAAGAATTTTTCCATTTTCCCGTCGACGATTTTGTCGACGATGTTGGCGGGTTTTCCCTGCACTTGGGCAGCGGCAATGTCGCGCTCGGCCTGGATCAATTTTTCGGGAACTTGTTCACGCGAGACGTAGAGCGGGTGAGACGCGGCGATGTGCAATGTGACGTCCTTCACGAAATCGCGGAAAATGTCATTCTTCGCGACGAAATCTGTTTCGCAATTGATCTCGACGAGAACGCCCACTTTGCCTTGGAGGTGAATGTAGGAAGCGATTGTTCCTTCCTTGGCTTCGCGCGACGCCTTCTTTCCGGCGCTGGCGATTCCCTTTTTGCGAAGGATCTCTTCTGCCGCGGTGATGTCCCCGGCGGCTTCCGCGAGGGCTCGTTTGCAATCCATCATTCCGGCGTTGGTTTTTTCGCGGAGTTCTTTGACGAGGGCTGGTGAAATTTCAGACATGGGAGAAGTTTTCAGTGTTTCAGTTTTCCATTTTCAGGTGGGGTCACGGGGATCCGCGACGGAACACTGAAAACAGAAAACTGAAAACTTTCAAAAGTTATTCCGAGACGGCGGAGAGTTCCGAGGGTTGAGTTTTGACCGAAGCCGCGCGGCCTTCGAGCATCACTTCAACGAGTTTCTGGAGAATCACACGGATCGAGCGGATTGCATCATCGTTTCCGGCGATCGGGTATTCGATTTTTTCGGGATTACAATTCGTGTCGACAATCGCGATGATCGGAATTCCAAGGCGGTTCGCTTCGGCAACAGCGATTTCCTCGCGGAGGGTATCAATAACGATCAGGGCATCGGGCAACTTGTCCATATTGACAATGCCTTCCAGATTGTGGCGGAGCTTCGCACCTTCGCGGCGGATCGAAGCGGCTTCCGCTTTGTTGATCTTGGCAAATGCTGGAGTCTTTTCCGAGGCCTCAATTTCCTTCAAACGCGCGACGCTACGACGGATCGTTGTCAGATTGGTGAGTGTCCCACCCAGCCAGCGCTGATTGACGAAGAGTTGGCCGGTGGCTGTGGCTGCTTCGCGAACCGCTTCCTGTGCCTGCTTTTTGGTTCCGACAAAAAGGACCTTACCGCCTCCGCGAACGAGATTCGAGAGGTAGGCTGTCGCCCGCTCGAGTTGATCGATCGTGATCGAGAGGTCGATGATGTAGATCGAGTTCTTCTCCTCAAGAATGAAGTCGCGCATCTTGGGATTCCAGCGCTTGGTCTGGTGCCCATAATGAACGCCCGCTTCGAGGAGCTCGGTCATGGTTTTTAGGTTCGGATGTTGGGACGTTTCTTCTGACATGATGGTTAGCTGGCAGCTTTTTGAGATTCAGGTTCCGGTTCCGCCCCGAGGGCTGTTCCGAGGTGGATGATTTCCGTATCACGGTGTTGCTGGAATCCGGTGCCGGCCGGAATCAAGTGACCCATGATGACGTTCTCCTTGAACCCACGCAGGCGATCGACTCTGCCCAGAGTGGCAGCCTCGGTCAACACGCGTGTTGTATCTTGGAAGGACGCGGCGGAAATAAAGCTATCGGTCTCGAGCGAGGCCTTGGTGATTCCGAGAAGGACCGGAGTGGCCTCGGCGGGCTTGCCACCTTTTTCGGAAACACGTTCGTTTTCGGCTTCGAATTCCAAGCGGTCGATTTGATCGCCCCAGAGCATGCTGGTATCGCCTGGGTCGGAGATTTTGACCTTGCGGAGCATCTGGCGGACGATGATTTCGATGTGCTTGTCGTTGATTTCGACGCCTTGGAGGCGGTAAACTTCTTGGACTTCGTTGAGCAAGTGTTCCTGCAATTCCTGAGGTCCACAGACTTCAAGGATTTCATGCGGAACGACCGGCCCGTCGGTGAGTTGCTGACCCTTTTTGACGAGGTCGCCCTTGAAGACGATGATGTGCTTGTTCAGCGGAATGAGGTGCTCTTCCTCGGCCTTGGATTCAAGATCGGTGACGACCAAACGGCGCTTGCCGCGGACCGTTCCACCGATATCAACGCTTCCGTCGATCTTGGCGATTTCGGCGGCGTCTTTCGGACGGCGGGCTTCGAAGAGTTCGGCCACGCGCGGCAGACCGCCGGTGATGTCCTTCGTCTTCGCGATTTTACGAGGAGTCCTGGCCAATCGCTGTCCGGCCGGGACTTTCGAGCCCTCCTTGACTTCGATGTGAGCGCCGGCAGGAATCGAGTAGTTCGCGAGGATGTTCTTCTCCGAGTCGGTGATAACGATCTGAGGATGAAGGTCTTCCTTGTGCTCGATGACGACTGTTCCCATGACTCCTGTGGCTTCGTCCACTTCTTTGCGGATGGTGACGCCAGGGATCATGTCGCGGAATTCGATGCGACCGGCTTTTTCGGTGATGATCGGAACGTTGTAAGGATCCCACTGGATGAACGTTTCGCCCTTCTTCACGGATCCGCCATCGGCCACCGAGATCACCGAACCGACCACGATATTGTGGCTTTCGAGTTCGCGTCCATCTTTGGCATGGAGGCTGACAGTGCCATTCTTGTTCAGAACGACAAACGTCCCTTCGGTCGTCTGAACGACCTTGAGTTCGTTGAACCGAACTGTGCCGTCGTTCTTGGCTTTGACGACCGGTTGTTTGAACGTCTGGCTGGCCGTTCCACCGACGTGGAAGGTTCGCATCGTAAGCTGGGTGCCAGGCTCGCCGATGGATTGCGCGGCGATGATGCCGACGGCTTCGCCCAGCTTGATCATCGAGCCTGAAGCCAGGTTGCGGCCATAGCATTGGGCGCAAATTCCCCGCTTGGATTCGCAAGTCAATGCCGAGCGGATCTTGAGCTGTTCGTGACCGATTTTTTCCAAGGCGGCGGCCGCCTCTTCATCGATGAGCTGATTTTTCTTGAGGATGCTGTTGCCGGTAATCGGATCTTTCACCGACTCGCACGAGACGCGTCCGACGATGCGGGTCGAGAGGCTGACCACCTCTTCGTCACCTTCGTAAATCGGGCGAACGATGATGCCATTCACGGTCTGGCAGTCCTCGATCGTGATGATCACGTCTTGGGCGGCATCGACGAGCTTGCGGGTCAGATAACCCGAGTCAGCCGTCTTGAGTGCCGTATCGGCAAGTCCCTTGCGGGCACCGTGAGTCGAGATGAAATACTCGAGAACCGTCAGGCCCTCGCGGAAGTTCGCCGTGATCGGCTGCTCAATGATCTCGCCCGAAGGCTTGGCCATAAGACCGCGCATGCCGGCCAACTGTTTGACCTGGGTGCGGTTACCACGGGCGCCGGAATCGACCATCATAAAGACGGGGTTCATTTCGCGGCGACCGTCGTTGTATTCGAGCGTCCGGAACATGGCGCTGGCAATCTCTTCGCCCGTGTGGGTCCAGATATCCTGCACCTTATTCTTCCGTTCGCCGTCGGTGATGATTCCGCGACGATACTGTTTTTCGACCTCGGCAATTTCGCGATAAGCTTTTTCGAGAAGTTGTTCCTTCTCTTTCGGGATGATCATGTCGGCGATCCCGATCGAGATTCCGGCCTTGGTCGCTTCGCGGAACCCGAGTTCCTTGAGGCGGTCCAGCGTTTCTACCGTGCGTTGCTGACCAGCGACCTTGTAGCAGCGCCAGATCACGTCCGAGAGCTGTTTCTTGCCGCAGACCTTATTGTAGAATCCCATCTCCGGCGGCCAGATCTGATTGAAGACAACCCGACCTGCCGTCGTGTCGATGACATGGGTGGTTGGGTCGCCGTAGGTCGTCTGACGGCCAAGATCCGGGTTCTTCAAACGAACGCGGGTGTGAGTGCGGATCGATCCTTCGGAGAGGGCGAGATCGACCTCGTCGGCATTCGCGAAGAGCGGGGCACGCTTTTCCTTGTTGGCATCTTCGCCACGTGGGTTTTGGGTGAGATAGTAGCAACCGAGCGGAATATCCTGCGACGGCGTCGTGATCGGCTTTCCGCTCGATGGCGAGAAGATGTTGTTGGTGGCCAGCATGAGCATGCGGGTCTCCATTTGTGCCTCGACCGAAAGCGGGACGTGGACAGCCATTTGGTCTCCATCGAAGTCGGCGTTATAGGCCGTGCAGACGAGCGGGTGGATGCGGATCGCCTCGCCCTCGATGAGGAGGGGCTCGAACGCTTGGATCGAGAGTCGGTGAAGGGTCGGTGCGCGGTTCAGCATCACCGGGTGGCCTTTCGTCACTTCTTCGAGAATATCCCAAACCTCCGGGGTCTGACGCTCGATCAATTTCTTCGCGCTGCGGACGGTGTGGACGTGGCCCTGTTCCTTGAGGCGACGGATGATGAATGGCTCAAAGAGAACCAAGGCCATCTTTTTCGGAAGTCCGCATTGGTTGAGCTTGAGCTCAGGTCCGATGACGATGACTGAGCGGCCCGAGTAATCGACGCGTTTGCCGAGAAGGTTTTGGCGGAAACGTCCTCCCTTTCCCTTGAGCATGTCGCTGAGGGATTTGAGCGGACGGTTGGCAGCACCGGTGACGGCGCGGCCGTGGCGGCCGTTGTCGAAGAGCGCATCGACCGACTCCTGGAGCATCCGCTTTTCATTGCGAATGATGACTTCCGGCGTTTTGAGCTGGAGAAGAGTGCGGAGACGGTTGTTGCGGTTGATGACGCGGCGGTAAAGATCGTTGAGATCCGACGTCGCAAAACGTCCACCTTCCAAAGGCACGAGCGGACGCAGGTCCGGCGGGATGACGGGAAGGACATTGAGAATCATCCATTCCGGGCGGGTTTTCGACGTGGCAAATCCTTGGACGAGCTTGAGACGCTTCGCGAGTTTTTTGCGAAGTTGCTTGCTACGGGTCGAGACCATCGAGACTTCGATCTCGTCGTTGAGCTTGGCGAGGTCGACTTGTTCGAGAAGTTTCTGGATCGCTTCGGCACCCATGCCAGCGGTGAACGATTCGCCATACTGGTCCTCGGCTTCGCGAAACTCGGCTTCGTTGAGCAATTGGCAGCGCTGAAGAGGCGTATTGCCCGGGTCGATCACGATGTAATCTTCGTAATAGATCACGCGCTCGAGCTGACGGGACGTCATGTCCAACATGAGGCCGATCCGCGAGGGCATGCATTTGTAGAACCAGATGTGAGAAACCGGAACAGCCAGGTCGATGTGCCCCATCCGCTCACGACGAACACGGGAGAGTGTTACCTCGACGCCGCAACGGTCACAGATAACGCCCTTGTGTTTGATGCGCTTGTATTTTCCGCACGAACATTCCCAGTCGCGGGTCGGACCGAAAATACGCTCGCAGAAGAGGCCGCCCTTCTCGGGTTTGAACGTCCGGTAGTTGATTGTCTCGGGATTCTTGACTTCGCCTTTGCTCCAACTGCGCATCGATTCGGGCGAGGCGACCGTAATGGCCACTTCGTCAAAACCGACGGCTTTCTGTTCACCAAATGCTTCGCGGATATTAACCTCTTTCATGGGATCTTTTGTCTGTCTTGGTGGATGGTTGGATTAGGCGGCTGATTCGCCAAATGTTGGCTCTTTGCCACCGACGCGGACATCGAGTCCGAGCCCCTGCATTTCTTTGATGAGAACGTTGAACGACTCGGGAGTGCCGGCTTCGAGCGAGTTGTCGCCCTTGACGATGCTTTCGTAGATGCGTGTCCGGCCCTGAACGTCGTCCGACTTAACGGTGAGGAGCTCCTGGAGCGTGTAGGCGGCACCGTAGGCTTCGAGTGCCCAGACTTCCATTTCTCCAAATCGCTGACCACCATATTGGGCTTTACCGCCGAGCGGTTGCTGGGTGACGAGGCTGTAGGGTCCGACGGCACGGGCGTGGATCTTGTCCGCTACGAGGTGTCCGAGCTTCAACATGTAGATGTAGCCGACGACGACCTGCTGGTCGAAGGCTTCTCCTGAGCGACCATCGTAAACGGTCGATTTGCCGTT
>JBMOHW010000023.1:0-25518 GCA_049317665.1 Terrimicrobiaceae bacterium
GGCATTGCGCTTTTTTTTGGAGGCATTGGAATCCGGCCAGGAATGTGTCTTCGGGAGCCGAGTTGTGGCGGGCGGGTCGATGCGGGACTCTCCGATTCAGCGGATCGCCCTCTCGCGAGGGGGCTCGTTGGCCGCGAGGCTGCTGCTGGGAAGCCGGGTATGCGATATGACGTCCGGGTTCGAGGCTTTTCGAAGAGATGTTGTCGAGAATCTGGTGGCGTTTCCGCTGCGGTCTCAAGCGCACTTTTATCAGACCGAAGTTCGTCACTTGGCTCGCCGAAGGAAGTGGGTGGAGATTCCGATCAACTACCGGGCTCCGTCGCCGAGTGTGCGCGGGGCGTCCGTTCACAATGCCGTTCGCACCCTGCTTTACTACACATGGCTGCGAGTTATCGGGAGGTCTCCTGAAATTTGATCATGAGCGCAAGTTTTAAGACCCACGTCGTTGTCACGAGCATCTCCGGCCCGAATCCCATTCTTCGCGAAATTGCCACAGGATGTCAGGCAGAGGAATGGGGATTTGTTGTCGCCGGTGACCGGCGCAGCCCGGCCGACTTTGAGATCGAGGGCTGTCGCTACCTCGACATCGAGGCGCAAAGGTGGGAATCCCCAAGATATGGAGCCCTTTGCCCCGAAAATTCCTACGTTCGGAAAAACATCGCCTATCTTTCGGCCGTTGCCCGAGGGGCCGACACGATTGTCGAGACCGATGACGATAACTTGCCGCTCACGGATTTTTGGCGTCGTCGCGAGTTGTCACTGGACGGAAGAATCGCCTCTGCGCTGGGTTGGCTGAACGTTTACAGATTTTTCTGTGATGGGTTTATCTACCCGAGGGGGTTCCCGCTGGATGCCGTCCGCGCCTCGCAGGCTGATGGAGCGCGTGAGGTGAAGCATGGCACCGTCCTTTGCCCGATCCAGCAGGGACTTGTCGATGAACAGCCAGACGTGGATGCGGTTTTCCGGCTCCTTTCGGGTGAGGCTCCGCCGTTCCGCCAAGGCGCCCCCGTGATTCTTGACGAGCACACGTGGTGTCCGTTCAACAGCCAGAACACGATGTTTTCCGAGTCAGTTTTTCCGTTACTTTATCTTCCGGCCTCGTGCACGTTCCGCGCGACGGATATCTGGCGGGGATTTGTGGCTCAGCGCCTGCTCTGGACGTGCGGATGGCGACTGGCCTTCACCCAAGCCGACGTCCGCCAGATCCGGAATCCCCACAACCTCTTGTCCGACCTCGAACTCGAAGTCCCCGTCTATCTCCTGAGCCGAAAAATCGCAGAAACGCTGGACGCTCTATCGCTGCCGAGTGGTCCGCAGAACCTGACGACGAATTTGCTGACCTGCTACGAGGCTCTCGCTCGAATCGGGGCCGTTGAATCTTCTGAGCTCAACCTCCTGTCGGCTTGGCTCCAGGACTTGTCGGATTTGGGCTGGACGTCCACCGGGGTGTGAAAACCGAGCCGCACCCGGCCATTTCGCCCCGGTAGGTTAGTTCCACGCCCGGCAGCACCACATCCTCCCGATTCTCGGCAGCTTGCTTGATCTTTCCAACGACACCCTCCGGATCGCGCAGGGGGTAGCGCCCGGTTCCGATCAAGTCGGGTCGTTGTTCGTGTATGAACTCGATCACGCTCAGGCCTCGCTTCCGTGCCTCGAGAGATTCGAGACCGATCAGCCCCTCGGTGCAGACATGGAAGAGCTCGGGATGGAACCACGCGCTTTGGATCTCCTGGCATAGGATCGAGTTCGCGCCCGGCGGCACACTGACAAACTCGGGACGAGGCAACGATCTTTGATGGGGTCCGTCGGCATAGATTGCGAGCGGACGGAGGATGAGGAATGCGATGATTGCGGAATAGACGGAAACCGTCGCAACGACCGCGCTTCGCGTGAGGGCTGGAAGAGCCGCTGCGAACCGGGCTGCTCCCACCGGCACGAGGAGAAAAACCACTGGCAACACGTATCGCCCCTGCCACGTCGTCGGGAAATAGAACGTGAAGAAGGCAACCGAAAAACACGTGATCGCCATGACCGCCAGACAAACCGCCCGAACCTCGCGCTCGCGAGAGAAAACACCAGAGGCAACACCGAGGACGAACGGGAAAAACAGGCCCAGGAACAGCAGGCAATCCGGCGACCACGGCCATCCCAGCACGGGCAATGGAGACGCGTCGTCAAGCAGAAGCATGAGCCTCCGTGCACTTCCGGCATTCGGGAGGACTGAGAGGCCGGATTGCACCATACATAAAATCCATAGACCGAGTCCCGCACCGAGGCCGACCGCGAAAAGCGCCGCCGACTTCCAACTCCGCGGAACGGAGCAAACAAAAGCTGCCAAGCCCGCGATCACTCCAAAGACGACTAGCTCGGGCCTCACGAGAAATCCCGCCGCCGAGAGGGCACCGCCGGCGAACCACAGGAGCGGCGAAGAGCTACAGCTTGCCCGCAGGACCCACGCGATCAGCAACAAGGCCGCGAGGCACGCTCCGGGCGTTTCCATCGGATTGGAAACCGTCCAATAAAAAACGCTGGGGTTTGTGGCCAAAACCAAAACGACCGCCGCGGACCAAAGTGGCCCAGCGCCGAGCCGGCCCGAGAGCCTCCAGGCTGCAAAGAGGGCACCGAGCATCACCCCGATGGCAAGGCCCCGGAACGCGAGCAGGAATCCCTCCGGATCGCCCGCGGCTCCGCTGAACGCTCCCGCCGCTGCGAGAACCCAGTTCCAAAGCGGTGCCGTCAGGGCCCGGGACGAGTGGCCGACGTTAAACTCGAACGCGCGGCCCTCCAAAAAATTCCTCGCGTAGACGAGGTGGATCAACGTGTCGCCCGAGACTTGATCCGCACGTGGTTTCCAGAGAAAGTAGGCATTGGCCGTTAAAAGAAGCGCGGCAACAATCAAGAAAAACAACGTCGCGGCCAGCGAGGGGCGGTAAGTTTTTGGGAGCTTCACAAAGACGTTTTCCATTTGAGTTTTCAACACTTCCGTAGGAACCTGCAAGCGTGTTATCCGGGAACCCTCTTTCCAAGGCGGCCGTTTGGTCGATTTCGCTCGCGGCTGTAGCCATCGCGCTGGTCATCGGCGGACTCTACGGGTTGTTCCCTTACTCAGCCGGTTACAACGAGCTCCGGGTTTCAGTCTTTGCCTTTGCGAGTGGAATGTGGAAGCTCGAGGACTGGCAGCATTGCGGACTGGTTCCGATCGCGGTGGTGGGTTTGATCTACCTGCAACGGAAAAAACTCGCGGCGATTCCCGTTTCGGGCACGTGGATCGGGTTGCCGATTGTGGTGTTGGCACTGGTGATCTTCTGGTTTGGCTACCAGGCCGATATCGTCTACTTCGGCTACGTCAGTATGCAGGTCATGCTGGCTGGGATGATCATTTTCCTCTTCGGGTGGGGGTGGATGATGGCACTGGCCTTCCCGTGGCTTTTTCTGGTGTTCATGTGGCCGCTTCTCTTTTTAGATAACATCGTGGCTTTCCCGCTCCGCCTGGCCATGTCGCACGGGAGCGTTGCCGCGCTCAACCTTCTGGGCTTGCCTTCGGTGCTCAGCGGCACGGGGATTCTCTCGGCACCCGATGCCTTGACGGGGAAGCCGATTGGAGCCCTATTCTCCGTAGATGTTGCCGATCCCTGTAGTGGAATTCGATCCTTGTTTGCGCTCATGATGGTCTCCGCTCTCTACGGTCACTTTTCTGTGGAGGGATGGTGGCGGAAATGGATTTTGTTCCTTGGATCGATCCCTCTGGCTGTGATCGGGAATCTCTTCCGAATCTTGATCCTCACATTCGGAACCGTGGCGTTTGGCCCGGAGGTGGCGATTGGCACGCTTAAAGATCCGAGCTTTTTCCACATGCTGGCTGGCTACGTTGTTTATGCGGTTGCCATCGGCGGCATGCTCGGGATTTCCTGGCTGCTGAATGCCAATTGGCCCTCCGTGCTCGGTCGCGTGAAATCGTTTGCGTCCGAGTCCTCGCGCCCGACCGAAATCCAACCCAAAGCCCAGCGGCAGGGCGACCTTTACTAGAAAGACACCACCCATGACACCCGCGTCGTCCAAATCCTTCGAAACCACCAGCCCGGACCCCAAAAATCTCCTCGCGAGCCTGGGCTTGCTACCTCTCCGCGTCCTGATCGTGGCATTGCTCGTGGCGGCCACAGTGGGCGTTTGCATCAAAGCTTCGGATCTCAACTCCAGTGCTGAAGCGGGGGTCCTGACCGACCTCCCGAAGCAGGTCGGCAACTTCTTCGGGACCTCCGAAGAAATCTCCGAGGCAGAAAAACAGATCCTGCCCGGTGATACCGTGATCGTTAGAAAAACGTACGAGAATTTCCAAGGCGACCGGATCTCGTGCTCGATCGTCCTCGCTGGCGGTGAGAAACGGAGCATCCACCGGCCGGAAATCTGTCTCCCGGCCCAAGGTTGGACGATTGGTTCCGGACGCACGGTTCCTGTGCCTCTCCAGAGTGGGCGCACGCTCGATGTCATGCAACTCAACCTCAGTCGTCCGATCGAGGTTCAGCCAAATGTCTTCCGTCCGATCCGCTCCCAGTTTTTCTACTGGTTCGTCGGGAAAAATATCACAACTCCCGACCATAAAATCCGCATCCTTCGCACCAGTTGGGATCGCGTCTTCAATCGCGTGAACCACCGCTGGGCTTACATTATCATTTCTTCGGTCGTAACGGATACGATCCGGTCCGGCGGACTCAACAGCGAGCAAACCGAGAAAATGCTCAAGGATTTCATCGCCGAGATCGTTCCGACATTTCAGAAATCGGAAATGCCCCAGTAAACCGGCGGAACGCGGTCACTGGACGGAGTTGAGGCTCCAATCGTATTCCAGAAACCCGATCTTGGGAGGCGGAGTCCGGTGTTTCCCAAGAAATGCCCTCACACCGTCCGGTCCGCCGAAGTCCGCAGCATACCAGTCGAAAATCGACGAGACGCGTCCGGATTTTTCGTCGAAGCCGAGCGGGTTCCGCGTTAAATAAGCGCGGGTGGCGTCATCGAATTGCGCCTCCAAATCCTCAGCCGACCAAAGCGAGGCCTTGAGCGGAGGACAGGAACGGCTGGCGCAGTTGATGGCAAAATGGACACGCGGTTCGCGAAATTCCTTCAGAAGCCATTCTTTCTCCAGTTCGTTCAGGCTCATCTTGCGTCCGGCCACGGTGATCCGTTTCTCGCTGAAGACGCCGAAGTTCGGTGCAATTTCTTTCACGCTCTGGATCGGATATTTCTCCAGGACCTGCCGGAGCATCCAGGCGTTGTAAGCGTTGATCAGAAAGGCCAGGCGCTCTTCCCGCCCAAGCCCGGTCAGGTCTTTCCCGGCCGCAGCTTCCGTGAAATCCCGCACGGCTTGAAGGTCCTCCGGCGAAGCCTTCCACGCTGCATAATCAACACCGCCGACGCGGACATGGTGCCCTAATGCAGATTCATAAGGCGACTCCGCGTCAGCACTCGCTGTAGCCAACGAAAGCAAAAGACATCCAACAATTAAGCATCTCATGAGTTGGGAGAGCGGTGAGGATCCGATTTATTCCCGCAGGCGGCTAATGAATCGCCGTGCTTGAAGCACCGGACGCGATGCCTTAGAAGCACTTCATGGTTTGCTCACATTCGAACGTGGTTTCCGACCGATTCGGGGGCACTCGTCACGCCTTCGCCCGCAGCATGGCCGTAGTGTTCTCCGCAATTTTTCTCGCGAGCAGTGGTTGCGCTCACAAGGAGAAGCCGCCCCGGCCCGAGGCTTCGGTCTCTGAGTCTGCGGAGCAGAAACCGCCGTTCTTTCTCGCGAAATGGATGTCGAGCCTCTCTCGCCTGATTCCCAAAAAATCCAAGCCGCCCGTCGCACTCCCGCCGCAGTGGGCCGGGACCATTCGAATGGTCAATGCGGGAGAAAATTTCATCCTGATCGAAACGAACGCATTGGCTGAAATCGTTCCTGGCGAGGTTTACACTGCGGTGGCCAATGGCGCCGAAACCGCCACGGTCCGCATGACCGCTCTGCGCAATCCCCCATTTCTCATCGCGGATATTCTCACGGGATCGCCCTCGGAAGGGGAAAAAATTTACCTCCCCCGGGCCAGTGCCAAACCCACCACGCCGGCCGAGGTCAAGCCGGCGCCGACTCCTCGACCAAAACCCACGCCGAAGGCAAAGCCAACACCCGGTCCGAAACCCACGCCCAAACCTTCCAAAAGGCCGGGAACTCAAACGCAACGTTGACTTCTCATCCCGAAATAGTTAACGACATTAAGTAATGACTGCACATTCCATCGGCCTCTCTCGAGACGGGATCGAGCGTTTGGCGGACATCATCATGGTTCTCCAGCGCTGCTGTGTGCTGAACCTTTCGGCGGAACTTTCGAAAGGCGAAGTTTCGTTTCCCCAGTTTTTTCTTTTGGGCCACATCGTCGATAGCGATTCGCTTTCGATGACGGAGATTGCCGAGAGGATGAAGCACACGACCGCCGCCGCGACGGGCCTCGTGGATCGCCTCGAAAATCTTGGTTACGTCCAGCGCCGCCATGATGCGGGCGACCGGCGCAAAGTCCTCGTTCAAACCACCCGCAAAGGACAGGCCCTCGTGAGCCGCATCCGCGCGGACATTGTCGAAAAGCTCACTGGCATGATCGCCGTGCTCAGCCCCGAGGAGCAGGAGACATGGCTGAGGATTTACGAAAAACTCCACATCTACATCTCATGTTCCGATCCATCCTGAAGTTTCCATTCCTCATCCTGATCGCGGCCGTCCCGCTGGTGGCGCAATCGCCCACACCGACGCCGGCCTTTACCCCGCTTCCGACCCCGCCGCCACTGTCGATGCCGAGTTCCGATCCCGCGGTTACTGCCCTCCCGGCCTTCACCCCGCTTCCCACACCGCCCCCCCTTTCGCTTCCGGGCACTTCCCCGGCGCCCACTCCGTCCCCGACGCCCGCCCCAACTCCGCTCCCCGATGGCACCATGCCCCTTCCGATCCCGGCCATGCCAGCCCCGATGGTGCTCCCCGACGCGCAGGCACTTTCCGAAGAACTGACAATTCCGACGCCGACTCAGACCTCCGAGCCACTGGCTCCGACTCCGGAAACTAACAAGCTCAAGGACAGCGAGGACCTCGCGATGAAGCAGAAAATGGCCCAAGCCGATTTCGTTAACGCCCTCAACGCCCTCATTGCCAAAAAACGCAATCCCAATGTTGCTGACATGTCGATCGACGAGTGCGTGAGAATCGCCCTCAAGCAGAATCCCGACATTCTCAACGCGGCCCAACAAATCCGCCTCACCCAAGGCCAACTTGTTACCGTCCGCGCCCAGATCATCCCGCAGCTCAATGTATCTTCGGCCTACAACCAACAAGCCGTGGATCTCGCAGCGAATGGGGCGCCGTCATCGGATGTTCAGAATAAAACATGGAACATCCAGTTCGCGGCCTCCCAGTTGCTCTACGACGGCGGCGCGGCAATTTCCGGAATCCGCGCGGCCAACGCCACCGAGAATGGAGCGTTCTACTCCCTGCGGGCGACGATTGATTCGATCATCTCCCAAGTGAAGACGAATTTTTACCTCGTCGTCCTCAACCGCGCCCTCATCGTCGCACAGGAAGAGTCGGTCGCGCTCCTCGCCCAACAACTCAAGGACCAACAAAATCGTTACGAGGCCGGCACCGTTCCACGATTCAACGTCCTCCAAGCAGAGGTCGCTCTCGCCAACGCGAAACCGCCATTGATCCAAGCCGAAAACAACTACCGCATCTCGCTCTACCAACTCGTCAAGCTCCTCGGCATGGACTACCCGAAGGGCCATCCCAGTGAAGTTCCATTCAACGTCGTCGGGAGCCTCGCTTACGATCCAAGAAAAATTGACACCGATCAGTCGATCCGCGTCGCCGTGGCCCGCAATCCCTCGCTCAAGGCGCAGCGGCAAAGCATCCTCACGCAGGCGGCCAATGTGAACGCCCAGTTCGCCGGATACCTCCCGACCGTGAATGCCTCGGTCGGCTACCAGTTCAATAACAACCTCGGGAGTATGGACCTCACGAACACCGTCGAGGGGTGGTTCTTCGGCGCGACCGGTTCGTGGGCTGTCTGGGACGGACTTGCCACAACCGGACGGGTCCAAACCGCCAGGGCGCAACTCGAACAGGCCCGCATCAACTACGACAATGGCGTCCGCCAAATCATCCTCGATGTGCAGCAGGCGATCTCGAATCTTCAACAGGCCCGCGAAACAATCGACAGCCAGACAGCCAGCGTCGTCCAAGCCGCTGAGGCTCTGCGTCTCGCCCGCGAGCGACTGGATGCCGGCGCCGGAACCCAGCTCGATGTTTTGAATGCCCAGGTCCAACTCCTCCAATCCCAGACCACTGTCCTCCAGGCCCGCTACGACTACATCCAGGCAACGGCGCAATACGATCAAGCCCTCTCGCTCGATACGAATTACCAGGATACCTTCGACGATCCACTCACGCGTTCGCAGGCGAAAAAGTTTAACAAGCTGAACGAGCCAGGCCGACCACAGGCCCCGCTGCCGCGATCGATCCGGGCGACGGATCCGATCAAGCCAATTCTCGAAGCCTCCCCGACCCCGAAGCCCTCCAAGAAAAAAGGCGGCGTCAGCAAGTGAAATGCCGACAGCGATTCTTAAAATAGCGGGCGTTGACTTTGCCGCACCGGTGGCCTAATCACAAATTCGTTTCCGCCTCACGACTTTGGCCCACAACGACGATTATACCGTTGAGATTCTGCAAGATGTCGGTCTGGTAACCCGGGCCCAAGTCGAGCATGCTCGTGCAAACATGACGACATCGAGCCTCGTCGACTCGCTTGTCCACGACGGGATTATCAGCCAGGAAGATATCGGGCGCACTCTCGCTGCCCAGAATGGCATGGAATTTGTTGACCTTGCCGCGATGACGATTCCGCCCGAGGTCCTCGGTATGATTCCGGCCGACGACGCCAAGCGCTACCACGTCATGCCGCTCAGCGAGCGAGAGGGCGCCCTTCTCGTGGCCATCGGAGATCCGATGGATATGCAGACAATGGATGACCTCACCTACAAACTCCAGCGGGATGTTGAGTTTGTCTGTGCGACCCCGGATGCGATCCGTAAAAACCTGATCAAATTCTACGGCAGCGCGGAAGAGGCTTCGGCCGACCTCATGCGGCAAATGGGGATGGACAACGAGTTTTCCGCGGACCTCATGGGCGAGGCGGGAGAGGACGGAGGCATGGAAAACGATGCTCCGATCATCAAGATGGTTTCCCTCCTTTTGGTCGAGGCTTACAATAATCGGGCGAGCGACATTCACCTCGAGCCGCTCGAGACCAGGTTCCGTGTGCGATTCCGGGTAGATGGTGTGCTCCAGGAAATGCAAAGCCCGCCGAAGAAACTCCACTCGGCCATCATTAGCCGCATCAAGATCATGACGGGCTCGATGAGCATCGCCGAGAAGCGCATTCCCCAAGACGGTCGCATCCAGATCAAGCTGGGCCAGAAGTCGATCGATCTCCGGGTTTCGACGATTCCGACCGTTCACGGCGAGAGCGTCGTCATGCGTATTCTGGACAAAACTTCCCTCCTTTTGGGCCTCCCGGACCTCGGGTTTCTGTCCGATGATCAGCTCAAGTTTGAGAAGCAGATCAACCTTCCGGACGGGATCATTCTCGTCACCGGTCCGACCGGATCAGGCAAGACAACGACTCTCTACGGGTGTCTGAACTACATGAACAAGCCCGACCGGAAGCTCATAACGGTCGAGGATCCTGTCGAGTATCAGATGAGCGGGATCAATCAGGTCCCGGTCAATTCGGACATCGGCATGACGTTTCCCGCCGCGCTCCGATCCATTCTTCGTCAGGCGCCGAACATTATTATGATCGGAGAGATTCGAGATCTTGAGACAGCCAGCATCGCCACGAATGCCTCGCTCACCGGCCATCTCGTTCTATCGACTCTCCACACAAACGACGCTCCGAGTGCCGTCGCCCGTCTTGTCGATATCGGGATCAAACCATTCCTCGTCTCGAGCTCGGTCCGCGCGGTCGTCGCGCAGCGGTTGGTGCGGCGACTTTGTCCAAAATGCAAAACGCCAGCCGAGCTGACCGAGTATGAAATGAACATGCTGCGCATTGATGCAGGGCAACTCGGCGAGGCTCACGTCATGCGAGCGGTCGGTTGCGAGCTCTGTCGCGGGAAGGGTTTTAAAGGCCGGATGGGAATTTTTGAAATCTTCCTGGTGGACGACGAGGTCCGCCACATGATCAATAACAACGCGTCAACGATTGCCCTCCGCCAGCGGGCCCGGGAACTGGGCATGCGCACGTTGCGCGAGGATGGAGTGCGAAAAGTTCTCGCCGGCATGACGACGGCGGAAGAGGTCATCTCGACGACAATGACCGATCTGGATTGACATCATGGACCCACGCCAAGTCACGGACATCTTTGTCGATCGCGGCCTGCTCACGGCCGAGCAGGCCCGGGCTTTCGTAAATGCCGCCGAGTCCGGCGAGAAACCGATTGAAGAATTGCTCGTCGAGAGCAACTTCGTGGACGAGGAGGGATTCATTCACGTCATAGCCGAGTCGATGGGCGTTGAGGCCTATAATCTCAATGAATTTGCACCCGACACGACGACGCTCACGCTCATCCCGGCTGGCCTCGCCCGGCTCCATGGCGCGATGCCGATCATGGGAACGGGCAATACGATTTTCGTTGCGCTCATCGACCCGCTGAACCCTCAGACCATTGAAGACCTTCGCTTTGCCCTCGGCCGAGAGATCACTCCGATGATCGCTTTTCCGTCCCGCGTTGCGAATCTCATCCGTGATCACTATGGCTCGGCGGTAACCAATTTCGACGACATCCTTGCCCAGCTGGGCGGTGGAGCGGACATCACGATCACCGAGGGTGGCAGTGGCGACGCGTTTAATCTGCAGGCGGTCACTGCCGAGGCCAATGCGGCTCCGATTATCAAATACGTCGATCTCATTCTCGACAAAGCGATCGCGGCGCGAGCGAGCGATATTCATTTCGAGCCATTCGAGACAGAGTTCAAAATCCGCTACCGCGTGGATGGCGCCCTCTACGAGATGGATCCACCGCCGCAGCACCTCGCACTTCCGGTCATCTCGCGAGTGAAGGTGATGTCGAACCTGAACATCGCCGAGCGCCGTCTCCCGCAGGATGGCCGCATTCAGCGCGTGATCAACGGACGCCAGGTCGATCTCCGTGTTTCCACTCTCCCGACCACATTTGGAGAGAGCGTCGTGCTCCGCGTGCTCGATCGCTCCAGCGTGAACCTCGAGCTCGAAACGCTCGGGATGCCGGACGATATCTTCAACTACATCCTCGAGGTCATCCAGAAGCCGAACGGGATTTTCATCGTGACCGGCCCAACCGGCTCGGGAAAAACGACAACACTCTACTCGTGCCTTCGTAAGATCAACACGATCGACTCGAAGCTCCTGACCGCCGAGGACCCGGTGGAATACGAGATCGACGGCATCATCCAAGTGCCCGTCAATGATGGCATCGGCCTCACGTTCTCGAGAATCCTCCGTGCCTTCCTCCGTCAGGATCCCGACCGCATTCTCGTCGGGGAAACGCGAGACGTCGAGACAGCCCAGATCGCCATTCAAGCCTCTCTCACCGGGCACTTGGTCTTCACCACGCTGCACACAAACGATTCGACCGGGGCCGTGACCCGCCTCGTCGATATGGGCATCGAGCCATTTCTGATCTCCGCCTCGCTCGAATGTATTCTCGCCCAGCGACTCATCAGAAAAATTTGCACCTCCTGCCGCACGGCCTACGAACCCTCCGAGCAGGTTCTCTCGTCCCTCGGACTCGGAATTCACGATATCGGGGACAAAAATTTCTACTATGGAAAGGGTTGCGACGCCTGCAACCAGACCGGATACAAGGGACGCAAGGGCATTTATGAATTGCTGAAAATCTCGGATCCGATCCGCGAAATGATCAACGAACGCGCACCGGGTGTCATCCTCCGCCAAAAGGCGATTGAGCTCGGAATGACAACGCTTCGCGAGGACGGATTGCGCTCGATCTACGACGGCCTCACCACAATCGAGGAAGTCGTTAAATACACATGATGCCGGAACAAAAAAAAGTGCCAGAGAGCTACGGCAAAGTGGAGCGGAGTGCCGTTGCTGCATTCCTGCCCTGGCGGGGTTCGTCCGTCCGCAGTCCATAGTCCCTGGCAAGGTCAGCATACCTGCTAGCGACATCCTGGCAAATCGAATTCCCGCAAGGCGAAGTTATTCCCTCAAAATCATTCATTTCCGACTTGCAGCAAGAGAAGGAGTGATGTAAGACTCCAAACGCTTCCTAACCAACTGATCAGACATGGGTAAAGTTCTCCTCATCGCTTCGATAATCATCACAGCTGCAACGGCCGTTTTAGGATTTGTCAACAAAGGCAAGTTCACTCAGGAGACCGAAGAGAAGGTCGCCGCGCAACAGCAAGTGCAACAAAAGACGACTCAACTCGAACAAACTTCGAAAGATCTGAAGGCGACCAAAGAGACGCTGACGACCGTTACCGCGGAGAAGGATCAAATCGCGGCCCAAGTGGACACGATCAAGACCGAGTTGGATAAGAGCAAGACGGAGCTCACGACGCTCACGACTCAGGTTAGCACAAAAGATTCCGAGATCACCCGTTTGACAGCGGACATCCAGACGAAAGAGCAGGAACTCACGACACTCCGAGCTGGAACGCCGGTCGCAACGACTGAGCCCAGCCCCGAGTTGCAGCAGCAGTTGAGCGAGAAAGAGATTCTCATCGGGAAGCTTCAAGGCGACCTCGACAGCTCACGGGCTCAACTCGAAGATCTCCGCAAACGCGAAAATGATCGTCGATCCCTCAAGATGCGCAACGGACTCGAAGGCCGCATCCTCGCCGTCAACCAAGCTTGGAATTTTGTCGTCCTCAACCTTGGTGACAAGAATGGCGTCGTGAGCAATGCGGAAATGTTGATCAAGCGCGGCACCCAGTTGATTGGAAAAGTTCGCGTCACATCCGTCGAGCCTTCGACGTCGATTGCCGACATCGTTTCCAATAGCGTTCCCCGCGGGATGAGCATTCAGCCAGGCGACAATGTCATCTATCAAGCTGTCGAAGAATAGTCTTCTCGTCCTTGTTCTGCTTGCGCTCGTTTCCGGCTGCGCGACGGGCGACAAATCCGAGTCTGACTACGCCGGGAGCTCGCTTCCATGGAACCGTCCGGAGAAGTGGGAGGGTCCGGGCGTTCTTGGGTCGGCCATGCAGGGCACAAGATAGCAGGCTCGTCGCGGGCCGCATTTCCCTCAGCCCGGCGAGCGGATCTTGTTGCCCATGAGACCATCCGAAAAAGTCCTCTCCGTCGATCCCTCGCTCCGCGGCACGGGCTTCGCGATTCTGGAACAAGCCAATGGTAAGATCCGATGTCTCGACTTTGGTGTCGTTCGCAACGTCCCGAAGCTCTCGGTCCCAGCCTGTCTGCTCGCGATTCATGAGGAGTTGATGAAGCAAATCCAGATCCACAACCCGGACGTGGTCGCCGTGGAGAGCATTATTTACGTGCAGAGTTTCCAGACGGCGATCACGCTGGGGTCCGCACGCGGAGCTGTCCTGCTCGCGGCGGCCCGGCACGGGCTGCCGGTCCACGAATACGCGCCGAGACGGGTCAAGCAGGCCGTAGTGGGCAAGGGCGCGGCGCAAAAACAGCAAGTCGCCTTTATGATCCGCGCGCTTCTGGGATTGACCGTTACTCCGCCTCCCGATGCCGCCGATGCGATCGCCGTTGGGCTTACTCACTTGCAATCTTCCGGCCCGCTCAGCCGGAGAGCTTTCTGAACCTTTCGTGCCGATGAGTATCGAAGTGCAGGTCTTGGGGACAGTGAATTACGAGGACGCCCTCAGGATTCAGAATAAGGCTGTCGATGATTTAATCGCCGGAATCGGCAACGAAAAACTCCTCCTGCTTGAGCACGAGCCCGTTTACACGATCGGCCGAACACGGGATCAGTCGAGCCTGCTCGACCGCGAGCTCCTGCCTTTTCCGGTCGTGGAAACCAACCGGGGCGGCCAGGCGACGTATCACGGACCCGGTCAGTTGGTAGGGTATCCCGTCCTCGACCTCAACCGCCGCGGTCGGGATCTCCATATTTACCTTCGCCGGCTGGAAGAGGTTCTAATCGCCCTGTGTGGAGAGTGGGAGGTTGCGGCCTGGCGTCGCGACGGGCTTACCGGAGTCTGGGTCGGGGAGAAAAAAATTGCCTCGCTGGGTGTCGGGGTCCGGAAATGGGTCACGATGCACGGGTTCGCACTGAACGTTTTGGAATCTTCCCTGGCCCCATTTTCCAACATTTCGCCCTGCGGACTTCCTGGGGTCGTGATGACATCGCTAGAAGGGGAGGGGGCCGCGCTCTCCGGGATGGATGCGGTCCGAGCCCGTGCTGCGACGCTCTTTTTACAGGCCTTCGCAGACTTGAAGATCAACTGAGGGTACCTATTTTTTCTCCGACTTCCGGTTCTGGAATCGATTCAACGTCGAGCGTGTGGCCATCTCGTGGCGGCGTTGACCTTCCCGTTGCGCGGAGCGGCTATCCCGATCCGCCGGACCTGCTGGCTTCTTGACCTTCCGTGGCGGACGATGTGGCATTCGCAAAAGGTCGCAGATCGGACGTCGTCTGGCGAGCGGGGAAATTCCAGAGCCGTCATGGACAAATTTTTTCTGTTTCTTGGGGCGATGGTGAAGCCGTAGCATCTCAAACATGACGTTGAAAGACACCCAGAGTGAACCCGATGACCGCCGGCTGGCAATTGATCGCGTGGGAGTCAAGGGGTTGCGATATCCGATCCAGATCCGCGACAAGGCGCGCTCCGTGCAGAGCACGATTGCGACCATGCAGTTGACGGTCGATCTTCCGCATCACTTCAAGGGCACACACATGAGCCGGTTTATCGAGGTGCTCTCCTCGCACGGGCCGGTGATCGATGTCTCAAACATCCGGAAGATTCTTGAGGAGTTGACGAAACGTCTGGAGAGCGACTGCTCGCATCTCGACTTTGAGTTCCCGTTTTTTCTGGAAAAGCACGCGCCGGTCTCCGGGGCCGCCGGGCTGATGAACTACACCGCACGGTTCAATGCCACACTGGAAAAGGGCCGGATGGATTTTATCGTCACGACCGTCGTTCCCGTGACGACGCTTTGCCCGTGCTCCAAAGCCATCAGTGCTTCGGGTGCGCACAACCAGCGCGGGGAGGTGACGTTTGCCGTCCGCTGCCAAAAACCGATGTGGATCGAGGACATGATCCGGCTTGTCGAGGACTCTGCCAGTTCCGAGCTCTACAGCCTGCTCAAGCGACCGGATGAAAAAGCAGTCACCGAGCGCGCCTACGAAAATCCCGTCTTTGTCGAGGACCTTGTCCGCAATGTCGCCCAACGCTGCGAGGCCGATCCGAACATCCTGTGGTATCGCATCGAAGCCGAGAACTTCGAGTCGATCCACAATCACAACGCCTACGCGCTTATTGAGAAGCCGCGGGCGGAGGTTGAATCCCCGACCGAGCTTCGAGTGCCTCGCGAGTAATTGTGTGTTTCGCTCCGCAGCGCGGGCAATGGATGCGTATCGTTGGCTCGTCGCCGAAAAGTTCATCGCCCTGCCGCCGGAAGACGGGGACGAGGAAATCGAGCATCCGGCCCTGATTACATCCACACTCGAACCGGATGTGACGGGTTTCCAGAAGGGCCAGTTCGATCTGGCTGTCGAGTTGGCGGACGGCTTCGACATCGAGGGCTGCCAGCCATTCCAAATCGCAATCCGGCTGAGCTGAGATCATGACGAGGTCTTCCTCCGTGTGCCAAAAAAACCGTGCCGGCCGCTGCTCGCTTTGCGTGTAAAACGTCTCCGCGGCCTCAAGAAAACTCGTTCCGGAAAAATCGACGACACTTCTTCGGGCGGGCTGGCCGGCCTCGGCTACGTCGGCGTAGAACCGGCCCGTCGCCAGTTCGGCGACATTGTCGGTGAAGACATTCGCGACGACCGTGCCGCGCGAGTTGTCCCCAGCCGCAAAGACATTCATTCTCGGCCCGGCGAAGTGAACCGTCCATGCACACGATTCCCCATGCGGCCGACTGGCGCAGTGGAGGGTGATCGCGGCCAAGGCGTCGCGCCCGATCTGATCCGAGTTTGGCGGGAGAGTAATCCCACAGTCCATGCGGTGGAGATACCAGGCGGCGTAAAGTTCCGAAAATTCCGCGCGGGCGACGAGAACGTTTCTCCCGCGTCCAAAATATGTGCGCACTTCGATTCCGGGATCGTTCATCGCTTCGCAAGCCTCCGGCGCAGGGTCGAGGGTTTCTCGGCAAGGAGCCGCGCTCCGAGCTTGAGGGCGCTCCGGGCGAGGGAGTGTTTTTTCCGGTGAACGATTCGTGCCGCGCGATGATCGGGAAGTTTTTCTGAGAATTCCATGTGGAGAAGGGCGAGATCGTGGTGTTTGCCGAGAAGGGACGCGAGCCTTTCGGCACCCGGGATGATCTCCGCAGCGGGATCAAACTCGCACAGAACCGATGATTGGTAGAGCAACTCTTTGATCCTTTTTCGCCACTCATGAAAAAGAAAATCATCTTCGTTCCCTGAGCAGAGCTTCATCGTTTTGCGTGCGGATCGGTAGGTTGTAACCCAGCCATCGAAAAGCAGAGGCCAACTCTGCCCGGAGAGGCGCAGGTTGATGACCATCTGCCCGAGTTCCCTGCAGGTCGCCCTCACTGCGGGGTCGGCGGAGACCGGGCCCTCCTCCGCGTTCGGCAACCCGAGGCCTCCCGCGACGGAGATCGCCTCGGGTTGGTTAAGCAGGTCGAGGAGCAACTCACGGAGAACTTCCGTATCGCGGGATGAGGAGAAGTGATCCTTGACGTCACGCGCCAACCGGTCGGCCCGCTCGAACGTCCGTCCGGTCAAGCCTCCGGATAGCATCGCGAGCAGGGCGCGAAACTTTTTCATGCGAACGCGAATATCATGAACGCGGTCCGAGGCGCGATCTGGGAGTCCCGCAAGGTCTTGCTCCACTCCGGCAACCAGTCGGGCGAGGATCACGCGAACTTCGCCGACAGGATCTGCGCTGCTTGCAAGCTGCCCTTTCAAGATATTTCCATTATCTGCAGCGCCGGGGCTGCGTCGATGACGGTTTTAGATTTTCTTGGCAACGGGATTGAACCAAGGTGTCGGAATGATGCCTCGCGACATGATTCACCCGGCCGACCGCTTGGTCCGGGCCATGGAAAGAATTTATAGCTACCGGATGACGACGACATCCGGCGGGAACCTCTCGATTCGCGAGCCGGATGGAACCATCTGGATCACCCCGGCTCGCGTGGACAAAGGTTCGCTCCGACGCGAGGATGTCGTGGCGGTTGCTCCCGATGGCACGGTGACCGGGAGCCACCCGCCCTCGTCGGAGTATCCCTTTCACCGAAGGATCTACGAATCCCGGCCTGACCTGACCGGTATCGTTCATGCCCACCCAGTCGCGCTGGTGGCTTTCAGCATTTGCGGGCAGGTGCCGGACACCCGATTGATTGCGAAGAGCCACGAGATTTGCGGGGCCGTGGGATTTGCTTCCTATGCGCTTCCCGGCAGCGAACTTCTCGGAAAAAATATTGCCGAGGTCTTCGCGGCGGGCTCGGATTGCGTTTTGCTGGAGAATCACGGAGTGGTTGTTGGCGGGGAGAATTTTGAGAAGGCCTTCACGCGATTCGAGACGCTCGAGTTCACGGCGAAAACGCTCATCAAGGCGCAAGCCCTCGGCCACCCGACGTTTCTTCAGGAAGATCAACTCGATCTCGCGGGTTCTCGTGCGAGACAAACGCGAACATTTTTCCCCGGGCCCGCGACGTGCGACGAGCGGGCGCTGCGCCGCGAGCTTTGTGACTTCGTTCGCAGAGGTTACAAGCAACGGTTGCTGATCAGCAGCCAGGGAACATTCTCAGCGCGTTTGGATGAGGATTGTTTTCTTGTGACGCCGGCCGGCGAGGATCGAGCCACTCTCGAGCCGGAACAAATCGTTCTCGTCGGACCGGAAGGCGTGGAGGACGGTAAGCGAGCCAGTCGTTCGATGCCGCTTCACGCAGCCATCTACAAAGCTCATCCCTCGGTCCATGCCGTGGCGATGGCAACTCCCGTCAACTCGACGGCGTTCGCCGTTTCCTCGACGGCACTCGATACTCGCACCATTCCCGAGAGCTACATTTTCCTTCGGGATGTTGAAGTCATTCCTTTTGCGGACGTCTATGGCGATCCGGAAGCGTTTGGGAAAAAATGCCGCCCGGATTTCCCCGTGAGCCTTCTGGCCAACGATGGCGCGATGGTTTTGGGGAAGTCCCTCCTCGACGCCTTCGACCGCCTGGAGGTCCTCGAGGCCACCGCGGAAGCCGTCATCAACAGCCGGGCATTGGGCGAGGTGCGACCGATGGGTGACGCCGTGATCGATGAACTCGTCGAAGCGTTTCTCGGCGGGAAAAGCTGAACTGCGCCGACCCCCTAGACGGCCTTCACAAGAAGGGTGGCATTGTGTCCACCGAATCCGAAGGAATTGCTCATCACCGTCTTGAGCGTGGCCTCGCGTGGCGTATTCGGCACACAGTCGAGGTCACATTCCGGATCCGGATTGTCCAGGTTGATCGTTGGCGGGACGACGCCGTGTTTGATCGCGAGTGCGCAGGCGGCGAGTTCCACGCCACCGGCTGCTCCGAGAAGGTGGCCGGTCATCGATTTTGTCGCGCTGACCATGGTTTTTTTCGCATGGTCGCCGAGTGCCAGCTTGATCGCCTTGGTCTCGCAGATATCTCCGAGGCCGGTCGATGTGGCATGCGCATTGATGTAATCGATATCCGCCGGGTTGACCTTCGCATGCCCCATCGCAATCGTCATCGCCCGCGCCGCTCCCTCGCCTTCCGGCATCGGAGCTGTCATGTGGTAGGCGTCGGCTGTGCAGCCGTAGCCCGCGATTTCGCAATAGATGTGGGCACCCCGTTGCTTGGCGTGCTCAAGCTCTTCCAGCACCATGATGCCCGCACCTTCGCTCATGACAAACCCGTCGCGGTCGCGGTCAAATGGGCGACAAGCCTTCTCGGGCTCGTCGTTCCGGAGGCTCAGAGCCTTCATCGAAGTGAATCCAGAAATGCCCAGCGGCGTGATTGTTGCTTCGGCTCCTCCGGCCAGAAAGAAGTCGGCATCTCCAAATTTAATGATCCGCCAAGCCTCGCCGAGCGAGTTATTCGCCGTCGCGCACGCCGTCACAATACACATGTTCGGCCCGCGCAGATCGAATTCCATCGAGACAATCCCGCTCGCCATGTTCGAAATCATCATTGCGATCGTGAAGGGCGAAACGCGTGACGGCCCACGCTCGAGGAGTCGCTTGCATTCTTCCTCCATGCTCCAAAGCCCGCCGATCCCGCTGCCAATCATCACGCCGAAGCGGTTGCGATCCAGCGTTTCGATGTCCAAACCCGAATCGTCCAATGCCATTTTCGAGGCCGAAACGGCGAACTGCGTGAAGCTGTCGGTGCGCTTGACGGACTTGGGATTTTTGAAAAATTTCACCGAGTCGAGCCCGGTGACTTCGCCCGCGATCTTGCAATCAAAAGCCGTGGAATCGAACGCCTCGAACTTCCGGATCCCGCTTCGGCCGGTGGTCAGGCCCTCCCAAAATGTCGGGAGATCATTGCCAATCGGCGTGACGACTCCCATTCCTGTGACAACTACTCTTCTTTCGCTCATATCAAGTTCATACTCGAAAACCTCGTTTCCGACGGGCTACTACGCGGAATGTGCTCCGACTTGGCAATAAAATTTTCCTCTGTGGCGGGTTGGGGGGATTTAAAATTTCAATAATCGACGGCGTTCGTTTCGGAATCCGCAGCGAGGACAGGTCGGGATGGGTTCGGGCGACCGGTCTTCATACTCGAGACTGCACACGCTACAGCGCAGCCGGTATCGGAGGTCCCGGGTGGCCCGACGTCTCCGACCCGCCTCTACCAGTATCCAAACCCCGAGAATTCCCGCAAGAAAAACGAGCAGGCAAACGAAGACCAGCCACGGCAACTCGATCCGGATCATGGCTCGCGGATCCCCTGCACATCATCCCCCCAGACAAAAAATATATCGCCCCAAACGGTCTCGCCTCCAGCGGGCCGGAACGACATCCGCGCCAGCTGACGGGCGGCTGACTCGTCGAGGTCGGGATTTCCGGAACTCGATTGGAGGAAAATATTAGCAATCGCTCCGTCCGGATTTACCGAAACAAGAAATCGCGCAGATTCCGCCGGGAGGCGCCCGGATGTCACAAATGCGGCCCCGGCCGGGAGTTCGTAAGCGCGTCCCGCAAGCGACTGGGATACAACCAACCGAGTGCCGGAAGCGGGTTGGGGTGTCGGGTGCATCGGTTGCGGTTTCGGTATCTCCACCGCACCGAGAGGCTCGCGGAAACTGGGTGAGGGAAGTTGGCGGGTGGGTAACGGTTCGGGCGGGACTTCGGTTCCGGCGTAGCTCGGGAGATACGTCACTGCCGGCGTGTCGGCATCTGCCGACCCGCGGCCGGGCGCAAAAATGGCCGGATCCGCAATCGCGAGAAGCGCCTGCAACCGCTCAGCATCCGCACTTCCCGACAGCGGAAAGTAGACCGTGGCCTGATTCGGACCCTCGCCGACATTGCCGGGATAGACGATCGAAAAAACAAAGAAGATTCCGAGATGAACGGCGACCGCGAGGATGATTGTCAGCGGGAGGACGAGCTGGAGATTGTGCCGCCCGGGCCAGTCGAAGATCAACCTCGTGCCAGCGCTCATTACTTTTCCTCAGCTGTTGCCATCACGGTCGGAAACCCGAGTTCCAATGCAATCGTCATGACGGCGGCGACCTGATCAAATGGGGCTTGGCGATCGGCCTTGATCACAATCGTGCGTTTCCGTCCGCGCTGGCCTTCGAGCAGGGCGCGGAGCTCGGTGGGCGAGACTTTGGAGTTCTCAAAATAGATGGCCGAGAACGGCGCGGACGTCACTCCGACGACCTGGGGCTCGCGCTGGGGAGCGAGGAGAAACGGCGACTCGGGCACCGAAACTCCCACGCCGGGCTGGAGGAGGAATGACGTGCTCAGCACGATGAAAAAAATAAGCGAGAGAACGACGTCGAGGGCTGGTGCGACGAAGATCAGCGCCGGATTCGGGTCGGGCGTGCGAACGAGTCTCACGATGTCGGGGGGGTGCCACCGCCGCGCAGGATTTCGATCGTCTCGATGGCCGCGCGCTCGATATCGTGAAGCACGTCGTTGACGCGGGCGGAAATATAGCTGTGCGCGACAAAGGCCGGAATCGCCACCGAGAGGGCGGCTGCCGAGGTGAGAAGGCTTTCATAAACGCCGCCGGATATTTCTGCGGCTGTCGCGTAGCCCCCGTGGGCGGCGATTTGCTGGAAGGCATTGAGAAGTCCGAGAATCGTTCCCAGCAGACCAACGAGTGGGGTCGTGTAGGCAATCGTGCCGAGCAACGCGAGATTGCGCTCGAGGCGTGGGACCTCGAGTTGGCCGGCTTCCTGCGCGATCTCGCGGAGTTCGGATCGGGGAGCGTCGTGCTTGAGGAGCATGGCATGGAGCACCCGGGGGACCGGCGCATTTGTCCCGGCGCACTCTTGAACAGCCTCGGCAAAGTCTTTTCGCCGGAGGAGGTTCGCCAGCCCACGAAGGAAGTCCCCAGTGTGGATCGAGGCGCGATGAAGGAAAAGCATGCGCTCCGCGAATACGCCGAGGGCCGTGATGCTGCACAGGAGGATGAGCCACATCAACGGGCCGCCTTTTTGTAGAAGTTCCAACATAGATAATCAGGTGCTCTGCGCGACGGCCACGGTGCTTAGCCTTCTCTGCCAGCGGGCAGGGTGAGTCGGGCTTTCGTGAGTTCGCCGAGGACAGCAGCCATTTTTTCCCGAACCCCGGGAATGAATCCCCGGTCTTTGTGGAAGACAAGCATCGTCAGGTCTTCGCGGTGGAAAAAGCTGATCACTCCCTTCTCGGTGTGGAGTGTCACCGCGGGAACGGTGCCGATGCCCATTCGCGCGGAAGATTCTCGCATCGACTTGAGCATATCCTCCGCGTGGGCACTGAGCGAGACGAGATCCACATTCGCCGGGGCATTGTGCGCGGCGATCACAACCGACCCATGGGCAAGAACGCAGGAGTTAATCCCGGGGAGGTCGCCGCAAAGCTCGATCACCCGGTTGACGGTGAGCTTCTCCTCAGTCAGGAAGAGGGCCTGCATGGCCTCGTCATCAGAGAGTTCCGGCGTCGGCGGACGATCGGACATGTGCTCGGTCTGCAGGATTCGCACCGCGACGGGGGCGGGCTCGGTGACTTCGACAGGCGCGGCTTCCGGTTCCTCGGCCACTACTGGCTCGGGGATTTCGATCTCGGCAGTCGGCTCGGGTGGCACTTCGATCTCGGGTGTCTCGATGGGGGCGAGGTCGGCGGGAGCCTCGAAAATCTCTGGAAGTCGGACGGTCGGTGCGGTGCGCGCCGTTGGAATCGCCGGTCGCGGTGGAATAACGGGAAGAACAAGCGGTTCCTCCGCGGCGGAATCCTCGACGGGTTCCGAAACGGTCGCCTTGCGCCGAAACATTGGGAGCCCGCCGAGCAATCCGGTTCTTTTGGCTGGGAACTTGGTGGACCGGACGGGCGTCGGCGGGTCAATTGGGGCGACAACGGGTGGCGGCGGCACTACCGCGCTGGGTTCCGGGGTCGGCTCGGGAATTCCTGCGACCGGGGGTGGTGGGATGAAGGCTGGGGCCTCGGGAACTTCCTCCGAGGTCTCGCTGGCTGCGAACGATTCGGGTCCAGGCTGTGGTCGTTCCTCGGCGATTTCCTCGCACTGCTCGACCAACGTGTAAATGGCGGCCAATCGTGAAATGGGGAGACGGATTTTCCCTTCGCCGGAGCGGACGTTGTTCGGGAGCAACTCCGCGAGGCGCGCAAGCCGGATCTGCGGAATGTTCGAACCAAAAACCTCCGCTGCTGGCAGGCTGACGGTTTGTCCGGCCTCGAACGGGCTCAGCCGGGATGGCAAAGGGATTGCATCGGCAATGGCCGCCACTGGCACGAGGATTGTCTCGGGTGGCAGGGACCAGTATCGGAATCGCGGTGAGGGAATCGTGGGGTCCGGCATCTCTTTCAGTTGTTTCATGACCGATTTGGGATTATCGAGAGAATTGTCGCTAAAGCAATACCGTGGAATTCGATTTCAAGTTTACTCCGGACGGCCTGATCCCCGTCATCGTTCAAGAAGCCTCCGGCACGACCCATCCGACCGGCCGGGTTTTGATGTTTGCTTGGATGAACCAAGAATCGCTCGCGAGCACTCTCCAATCGGGCATGATGACTTATTGGAGTCGGTCGCGGAAGAAGTTGTGGCTGAAGGGTGAGACGAGCGGGCACACCCAGCGCGTCGTCCGCTGGTTTGTTGATTGCGACCGGGACGTCCTGCTTTTCGAGGTCGAGCAGGTCTCGGGCGCCTGCCACACGGGATACCAAAGTTGCTTCTTTCAGGAACTCGACCGATCCGCCTGGCCACTTCCGATCAACGAACAGAAGCCTTCCGACGACGAGAAGACGGAATGAGAGCCTGCCTCCGGATCTTGCTCGCAATGGCGTTGCTCGGAGCCAGTGTTGGCCGCGCGCAGGAATTCGAGGGGAAGCGGCTCGTCACCGCCTCGTTGGTTTCCTCGGTGACGGACATTGTTCCGGGCCAACCTTTCGAGGTCGGACTGCTCCTCGAAATGGCGCCGGGTTGGCACACCTATTGGGAATATAGTGGCGATGCCGGATTGCCGACGCGCATTTCTTGGACGCTGCCGGACGGATTTGTCGCCGGTCCGATCCAATGGCCGGTTCCCGAGGCCAAACTCGAGCCGGGGGACATTCAAACCTATGCTTACGGAGATCGTGTTCTCCTCATCACAACCATCGTTCCGCCTCCGGGTTTGTTGCCTGGTGCCACGGTCACCCTCCGCGCCAAGGCCTCATGGCTCGTTTGTCTCGAGATCTGCATTCCTGGCTCAGCCGAGCTGGAACTCACGCTCCCGGTTGGCAACTCCGCCAAGCCGGACAACGCCGCACTCTTTGAGGCATTCCGCTCTCAGATTCCCTCGGCGGAGAAACCTCCGAATTCTTTGACCTGGAAGCGAAGGGGTGGGGATCTTACGCTCACCGTGGGAGGGCTCCTGGCTGGCGAGACCTTTTCCGTTTTTCCACTGCCAGCGCCGGATCAGGAGGTCGGGCATCCGAAGTCGGTGGGCGGTGACGCGGTGAAAATCCCTGTCGCTGGACCGTTCCGCGGGGTTTTGGCGATCGGCGAAGGTGGCAGCCGGCGAGCGTGGTATGTGGAGGAATCGTCGGCGGAATCCTCGTCTGCAAGCGCTTCGGCTCCTGTCCCCACAACCGGGCTCTGGACGGCTCTTCTCTACGGCTTGTTGGGTGGTTTGATCCTGAACCTGATGCCGTGCGTCCTGCCTGTCATCTCGCTCAAGATATTTGGATTCATGAAGCAAGCCGGCGAGGAGCCGGGCAAGATCCTCATCCACGGCCTCGCATTCATGGCCGGGATCTTTGCGTGGTTTCTCGGTCTGGCTGTGCTCATCATCGCGCTACGCGCTGGCGGGACGGAAGTGACCTGGGCCTTTCAGTTTCAGAACCCATGGTTTAATGTCGCCATCGGATCGGTGGTTTTTGTTTTTGCACTGAATCTCTTTGGTGTTTTCGAAATTGTTCTACCCGGACAGGCATCCACCGCGCTCGAGTCGGCGGGATCGACCGGAGGTCTCGGAGGGTCGTTTTTTCAAGGTGTCTTTGCCACGCTCCTCGCGACCCCCTGCACAGCGCCATTTCTCGGGACGGCATTGGGTTTTGCCTTCGGGCAGTCGGCGGTCGTGATCCTGGCCATGTTTGCCTCTGTCGCGACGGGAATGGCACTGCCGTATCTTCTTCTCTCGGCGAAACCGGGGTGGATGAGGTTTCTCCCGCGACCCGGGGCATGGATGGAAAAATTGAAGCAATTCATGGGCTTCCCGTTGCTTGCGACGTTGCTTTGGATCTTCGCCATTCTGGGTGGCCAACGCGGGGTCGAGGGAGTGCTCTGGTTCGGATGCTTCCTGCTCAGCCTTGCCTTTGCCTGCTGGCTCTACGGCTCGTTCTGCGGGCCGTTGGCGAAATTCCGAACCCAGGTCATCGCGATACTTTTCGCTGTGATGTCTGTCTCGGTCGGTGGATGGTTTTTTCTCGGTGAGAAGTTTGCGCGCGCTGGCACGGAGACTACCGATGAGATCGCCTGGGTGCCATTTTCCACGCAGGAATTGAAGTCGCTCCGCGAGTCGGGCAAAACAGTTTTTGTCGATTTCACGGCGGACTGGTGCATTACCTGCAAGTTTAACGAACGCACAGCGATCAATACTCCAGCCGTTCGCGAAATGCTG
>JBMOHW010000024.1:0-24977 GCA_049317665.1 Terrimicrobiaceae bacterium
ACGAGATTTTCCCAGACGCATCGGGAAACTCCAAGCCCGCAATGACGCGGAGGAGCGTGGTTTTCCCGGACCCACTCGGCCCCAGAAGGGCCACCAGTTCGCCGGAGGCGATCTCGAGGTCAACGCCGGAGAGGGCGGCGAATCGTGCGAATCGTTTTGTGATGTTTTCGACGCGAATACTCATAACGTTTGATCTTCTGAACCCTCCCGCAATTGCATCTCGGCCCGCCACTCGGAATAGGTCTTCAAGAAAAGCGTCACCAAGGCGAGCAGGGCCAAAACGGAAGCCACGGCGAAAGCGGCCGCAAACTGATATTCGTTGTAGAGGATTTCGATATGCAGCGGCATGGTGTTTGTCATTCCGCGAATGTGTCCTGAGACCACAGAGACGGCACCAAATTCCCCCATCGCCCGAGCGTTGCAAAGAATGACGCCGTAGAGGAGTCCCCATTTGATCTTCGGAAGGGTGATGCGAAAGAAAATCTGCCATCCATTCGCCCCGAGCGTGAGAGCCGCTTCTTCCTCCTTCATCCCCTGCGCCTGCATCAAGGGAATGAGTCCGCGTGCGACAAACGGAAACGTCACGAAGACGGTTGCCAGAACGATGCCGGGAACGGCGAAGATGATCCGGATATCGTGCGCTTGAAGCCAGGGACCGAGCCAGCCTTGAGCTCCGAAGACCAACACGTAGATGAGACCGCCGACGACGGGAGAGACCCACAGCGGAAGATCGATCAGGGTAATGAGAAACGATCGTCCTCGGAAACGATATCGCGTCACGCTCCAAGCCGCAACGATTCCGAACACGGTGTTCAACGGCACGGCAATGCCGGCGACCAGCAATGTCAACCAAATCGCATGCATCGTCGCTGAATCCTGAAACGCTTTCAGATAAGCCGCAGCTCCCTTGGAAAACGCCTCTTGGAAAACGACGAACAGCGGTAAAAACAGGAACAGGGCGAAGAAGCCGATCGTGACTCCGATCAACAACCACTTCACAAACCAAGGATCAGAACACGCCGACGGAGCCGTCGCACGGGGCGCTCGGAACGAAAATGAACTCGCGCCAGCCATTTTAGGCGACCCCCCTTCGTTGATTGTTCCAGGCCTGGAGAAAGTTGCTCACTAAAAGGATGAGGAAGGAGGCGAGCAGCATGACAAAACCCAGAGCGGCAGCTCCCGTGAAGTCGTATTGCTCGAGTTTGCTGATGATCAAGAGCGGGGTAATCTCCGTTTTGAACGGCAGGTTTCCCGCGATGAAGACAACCGATCCAAATTCGCCGACGGCGCGCCCGTAAGCGAGGGTCACGCCGGTGAGGGTGGCCGGTAGGATGGACGGAAAGACAACCCTCCAGAACGTCTGCCAGCGATTGGCCCCGAGGCAGGCTGCTGCCTCTTCGACGTCTGCCGCGAGATCCTGAAGGACAGGCTGCACCGTGCGAACCACAAACGGGAGCCCGATAAAGGTGAGGGCGATGAAGATACCGATGGGCGTGAATGCGACCTTGATGCCGTAGGGCTTAAGGAGAGCACCAATCCAATCATTCGGAGCGTAGAGAGCAGTGAGTGCAATTCCCGCCACGGCCGTGGGCAGCGCAAACGGCAGATCGACCATGGCATCCAAGATCCGCCGGCCGGGAAACCGGTAGCGCACGAGAACCCATGCGGCAATGACGCCGAAGAATCCGTTGACAAGGGCAGCGATAAACGAAATGCCAAAACTCACCTGATACGATGCCACCACACGAGGCGCCGTGATCGTCTCCCAAAAATGCTGCCACCCGCCGGAGCCTGTCTTGAGGATCAGGGCGGTGAATGGGATCAGCACGATCAGGCTCAGGTAAACGAGCGTGTAGCCCAGGGTGAGCCCGAAGCCGGGAAGCACGTGCTGGCGTGGCTTGATTGCTCGGGGCATTGGTTCAGTTGGCTACGGGAAAAGGTTTAAAGGACGACGGCAAACCTCAAAAAGCTGAGGCCGAAATTTTTCACCCGGAGCCCCGCAGGAGGCATCCGGCACTTCAGACGTCATTAATCCACGATCTTTCTAATCGCTATTCGAAGGCCGTCAATCTCGTTTTTGCCAGCAGGGCGACGATCTCCCAGGCCAACGAGCGCCTCAAATCATGAAATCAACCTCGTCTTGGTGGAGCTGGACGGTGACGGTGGATCGAGATTTTTTGGATTTTTTATCCATGCGTTGCTGGACCTGCTCCCCGCGGACGAGGAGGGTGTCGGGAGCGACGCTTTTCATGAGAAAGACATTAGCGCCGATCGTGCTGCGGGCGCCGATGACAGTATCGCCGCCGAGGATGATGCCGTTTGGATAGATCGTGACATCGTCCTCGACTTTTGGGTGGCGTTTGACTCCCCGGATGATGTCGCCGCTCTCGTCCTTTTGGAAACTACGGGCTCCGAGGGTGACGCCATGGTAGAGCTTCACGCGGCTGCCGATTTCGCAGGTCTCGCCAATGACGACGCCGGTGCCGTGATCGATGAAAAAGTGGGAGCCGATTTTTGCGCCCGGGTGGATGTCGATCCCGGTGCGGCCATGGGCCCATTCGGTCATCATGCGCGGGATGAGTGGCACGTCGTCGTTATAAAGGAGGTGGGCGGTGCGTTGGATGGCGATGGCCTCGAGACCGGGATACGCGAGCACGATTTCTTCAAGGCTCTGCGCGGCAGGATCTCCGGCAAACGCCGCCTCGACATCGGTTTTCAGGATAAAGCGGACCGAGGGGATTCCGCGGATGAACTTATCCGTGATGGCAACGGCCCGGGCGTGGATCTCGGCGGGAGCGGTCCCCCCTTTACGGAGGCTTACGGCGATTTCCGGCTCGAGGCGGCCGGCGATTTGATCGATAATTTCCTGAGCTGCGTCAGGCAGTTCCTCGGCGGAGACGGCTTCGTCGGAGAAGAAGCCAGGAAACAAGAGGTGCAGAAGATCCTCGCAGAGAATGGCGATGGAGCGTTTCGAAGGGAGATTGGCCTGATCGAGGTGGTTAATCCCTCCCACCGCTCGATAGGACTCCAAGATCGGAGCGAGAAGGTGGCTTCTCATCAAGGCATCACCGGTTCCACGGTGCCTTGGCCAAGAGGAGTCCCATGCCGCAGAAATCGGTGATCCCGGCAAACACGAGTCCCGCACCAACAAATGCAGAAAGGCCGAAGAACCCGGGATGAACGAAGAGTCCCAGCACGACACCCGCGACAACGAGCGAGCCGGCTCCGATTCGGACCTGCCGCTCAATACTGATCGCCTTGCCGCCGGAGCGGTTCACCGGGAGTCCGGCTTCCGCCCATGCGAGGGTCCCCCCCTCGATGACAAAGACATTTTCGAAGCCTTCGGAGGAGAATTTCTCAGCGGCGGCGGCGGCGCGGCGCCCCGACTGGCAAAGGAGATAGACCGACTTGTCGCGGGAGACCCGGCCGGACTTTTCGAGGGCTTTGATATCCAGCGAACCCAGTGGAAAATTGACGGCGTGAGGGACGTGGACCTCGTGGAATTCCGCAGGTGAGCGCACATCCAAGACGATGGAAGATGGATCGTTTTTAAGAGCCGATTGAAGGGCGGCCGGAGCGATGGTGGAGGCGAGATGAGCCATGGTCAGGTTTTGATGAGGGAGCGGATAGCTTGGACGAGAGCGTCCACATCCGACTTGGTATTGTAAAACGCGAGGGAGGGGCGGACCGTGCTTTCCAAGCCGAAGTGTCGATGGGCAGGGAGGGCGCAGTGATGGCCGGCACGGACGGCGATGCCTTTATGGTCGAGATGCTTCGCGATCGTTTCGTTGGCATGGCCGGCGAGAACAAACGACAGGACGCTTGCCTTGTTGGCCGCGGTGCCAATGAGTCGCAGGCCCGGGATGCCCTGCAGGAGTTGCGCGGCATATTCGAGTAGGGAATGTTCGTAGGCAGCAATGGCCGGCAAGCCGATTTTGTGAAGGTAATCGATCGCCGCCCCAAGCCCCACGGCGCCAGAAATGTCGGGAGTGCCCGCCTCAAATTTTTCCGGTGCGTTTTGGTAGATCGTTTTCTCGAAGCGCACGTCCTTAATCATGTGACCGCCACCCTGCCAAGGCGGGAGAGATTCAAGGAGGTGGGCTTTGCCATAAAGAGCACCGATGCCGGTTGGGCCGAAAATCTTGTGTCCGGAAAAAACGAAGAAATCGGCGTCCAGAGCTTGGACGTTGACGGGGATGTGCGGGGTCGATTGTGCGCCGTCGATCAGGACGAGTGCACCTTTCGCGTGGGCGAGAGGGATGATCTGCTCGATGGGATTGACGGTTCCAAGAGCGTTGGAAACATGGGCGACGCTGACAAGTTTCGTGCGTGGGCCGAGGAGTTTCGCGAATTCCTCGAGGATCAACTCCCCGCGATCATTGATGGGAACAACCTTGAGGACGGCTCCTGTTTGTTCGGCCAAGAGCTGCCAGGGAACGATGTTCGCGTGGTGTTCGAGTTCCGTCAGCAGGATCTCGTCGCCCTCGGCCACGTGCTTGCGTCCGAACGATTGAGCGACGAGGTTAATCGCCTCTGTAGTGCCGCGGGTGAAGACGATCTCTTTTTTGTCCTTCGCACCGAGGAACTCGCGGACCTTTTCGCGGGCTGCCTCAAACTCGGCAGTGGCCCGCTCGGCAAGTTCGTAAGCCGCACGGTGAACCGGGGCATTGTCTCGAGAGTAGAAATGTGAAACAGCATCGATCACCGCTCGTGGCTTTTGCGTGGTGGCGGCGTTGTCGAGGTAGATCAGCGGGTGCCCGTGCATCCGCTGCTGGAGCGCTGGAAAATCTTGGCGAACGCCCTCAATGTCAAACGTCGGAACCGGCTGCTGGAAGTTTCGGGACACGCTGTGGTCGGCCGGAATCGACTTTTCGGAGGCACTGAGGAAGTAGTAGCTTTCTGAGGCCACCGGGTGGGTCCCTAGTGTCTCCGTGGCGAACCCGGATTCCTGAAGGACCTGGAGCGTCTCCGATCCCGACGCGACGAAGTTCGTCGGGATATGGGAGTCAGCGGCGTTGAGGGAAACAGAGTCGGCGTGAACGGGCGGCGGATAAAGCGGGGCGCTATCAACAGCGGGAGACACCGGGGTGCGAGTGAGAATCATCCCGGGAGCAGCCGACTCGGCTGAGGCCAGCCCGATCGGAACCGGCGAGCTGCCGAGGTCCGTAGTTGGCGATGGGAGGTTCGGAATGCCCGCGCCGGCAGCGGCGTCGCGGAAGAGACCGAAGATCAGATCGCTGTGCGACGGGGCAGGCAAAACCGGAACGGATGCTCCCGCCACTGCATCAGACATACTCGTGGTAGTGGTTCACGACCACATTATCCAAGCTGGCGATGGCATCGTTGGCGAGGACGGCGACCGAGAAGTAGCGGGTGACGAGGTGGGATGCGATGGCGTTATCGTTGGTCCCGCTGTATCGGACCGAGAGCCCGGGTTCTATCTCGCCGCTGACGCCGACTTTCTGGAGGCCGACGACTCCGCGCATGTGTTCGCCCACGCGAAGCAGGATAATGCGGGTTTCATTGCCGTCGCTGATCGGAAGTTTGCTCGACGGGATGAGCGGAACGCCGCGCCATGTGAGAAACGGTGACCCGAAGAGGTGCACGACGACCGGTGGAACACCGCGCCGGGTGGCTTCGCGCCCAAAGGCAGCAATGGCACGGGGATGCGCGAGAAAGAATGCCGGCTTTTTCCAGACGAGCGTCAGCAACTCGTCAAGGTCGTCGGGAGTCGGCGGACCTTTCCGCGTCGCGATCCGCTGTTGCGGCGCGATTTCCTTGAGGAGTCCGAATTCCGGGTGGTTCAGAATCTCATGCTCCTCCCGCTCTTTAACGGCCTCGACGGTCAGCCGGACCTGCTCACGGAGTTGATCAATCTGGTTGTTGTAGAGGTCGGTAATGCGCGCGTGGGTGTGGAGAACGGTTGTAATGGCACTTAGCTCGTATTCCCGGGGATCATCTTCATAGTCAACAAAAGTCGTCGGAAGTTGGTTCTCACCACCGCCGACCGCAGCGAGTTCTGGGAGTAAGCCGCCGAACTTGCCCGTCCGCTCCTTGACTTGGTTGACGCGATAGGCACCTCCGTCCACATTCACGTAGGGGAGCAAATGGAGGAGCCAGCGCGGCGTTATATGCTCCCACTGCGGAATAGTGACAGTGGCTGTCGAAAGGTTGCGGGCTGCGATGGGACCGAGGCTTTGTGTGTTGTTTTGACTCATTGTTTTTTGTTATGAAGAAGAAGTTCGCCGTGTCGGTTGTAAGAAACGACCTCCCGCCGATGGCATTTGGGATTTGCTCGCCGGGCTCTCACAATCGAGCACAGGCGTCTGATTTTTTTACGGGATGCGCTCACCGGGCCGTCGTCTGGTAAATTTGCTCGAACGTCCCGTCCTTCGAAAAGTGCTTTTTCTGGGCATCTCCCCAGGTTCCGAAAGCCGCCTGGACGGAGACGAGACGAATAGTTGGGAAGTGAGGCGCAAACTCCGCGAGAATCGTCGGATTGCGAGGGCGCAGGTATTGTTCGGCCGCTAGCCTTTGAGCGGGCTCGGACCACAGGAATTGCAGATAGTCGTTCGCTAATGCCCGGGAGCCACGTCGGTCAACGACCGCGTCAACGAGACTCACGGGAAACTCGGCGAGAATGCTTGCAGGTGGGTAGACCACGTCGAAGGAGCCAACGTCGAAAGTCGTCTGGATCTGCTTCACCTCGCTCTCAAAAGTGAGCAGGACGTCCCCAATCCCTTTCTGGACAAACGTATTTGTTGCCGCTCGACCACCGGCCTCCAGCAAGGGAACATTTTTAAACAAGGCCTCAACGAATTCCTTCGGTGCTGACGGCTGGCCGGGCGACCGCTCTTGAGCAAAAGCCCATGCGCCGAGATAGCTGTAACGTCCGTTCCCAGATGTGAGGGGATTAGGAATGATGACCGAAACATCGGATTTAACGAGGTCGTCCCAGTCCTTGACGCCTTTCGGATTTCCCTTTCGAACGAGAAAAACGATTGTGGAAACGTAAGGAGAGGAGCCATCGGGGAGCCTCGACTTCCAGTTTTTTTCGATCAAGCCTGCGGCAGCGATTGCGTCGATGTCGGTATCCTGATTCATCGTGACGACGTCGGCTTCAAGGCCATCGATGACAGCGCGGGCTTGTTTGCTCGATCCGCCATGCGATTGCTGGATGGTTATCGGAGAGAGCCCGGCTTGAGCGCGGTGAGCGGCATAAGCCGCGTTGTAACTGGTGTAAAACTCACGGCTGACATCGTAGGAAACATTAAGCAATGTGGTTGGCTCTGCGGCCAGAGCGGATCCAAGAACTGCGAAGAAGATGCCGAGCGCGGATGGAGAAGGAAGGATCATATGTTTTGCCCTTGGGCGATCATGCTGCGGAAATTTTCCAACATGGAGAGGATGGCGGTGATGTTGGCTTCGACCTGTAAGTCCAACGGAGCATTATGCGGCGTCTCGAAGACGATTTCGAACGGGCGTGGTTTTTGCGTGGGAGGTGCTCCGAGTATTCCGGTGTAACCTTTTTCGATGACCCCGTTGTTGGCTTGGAAATTGTCGATGCTGCGGTCCAAGTTGCGCGGAAGATGCACGGATGCAGCTTCCAGGCTTGGCTCGAGGACATAGCGCGTCAATTGATTTCCCTTTACGAAACCATAAAGACCCTCACTCGTGTCATCGCTGTGCAGGGAGATGATCCCATCGAAAGCAAGGCGCATGAGTTGCCCTTCGAGATGGAGGACCTCGATCTCGTCGGAGCCCCGCCAGAATTCACGGTTCATGTCCGCTCCGCTTTTGAGCCACCGCGCACGGCGGGTGTATCCCCACGGGTTGCAGACGGGGTAAACGAACAATTCATAGCCACTGACCAACGAGGGATCGTCGTGAAGGCGCCGGAGTAATTCCACGGCTGCATGAACACCGCTCGACTCGTCCCCATGAACACCCGCAAAGATGCCCACTCGCAAGAAACTGCTGCGTCCACCCAAACCAGCGAAGAGGAAGCGCGGAATGAATCCGGGCTCGCCCGTCGCGTCGGAATACCCAAGGTGTGCTGAGAAAAGGCGCTCGGAATTCGCAGAAATCTCCTCGAGCGGCGCAAGAAGTGCGTGAACGCTTCGCCGATTATCGCGCGGATCGTGCCAGTGTCGGATGGGTTTCACCTGTAGCATGTGAAGTTACCCGATGATTTTCCGAGCCTCTTCTGCGAGAGCGGTGCTGAGATAACGCTCCCCGGTGCTGCAACCGATTGTGACGATCAGCTTGCCACGATTTTCTGGGCGACGAGCGACCTCGAGTGCGGCCCAAACATTCGCCCCTGTCGAGATCCCCACAAGTATCCCTTCCTCGACCGCGATCCGCCGGGCGGTTCCGATGGCGTCTTCGTTAGTCACGCGAACGACATCGTCGATAATGTCGAGGTTGAGGTTCGTGGGAACAAAACCGGCTCCTGTTCCCTGAATCTTGTGTGGCCCCGGCTTGACCGGCTCGCCAGCCCGCGTCTGAGAAATCACTGGGGAGTCCGTTGGCTCAACGGCAACTGATTGGAATGTGGCTCGGCGCTGCTTGATGACCTCGCTGACGCCAGTGATCGTGCCTCCGGTTCCCACCGCTGAGACAAGAATGTCTACAGTGCCATCGGTATCCGACCAGATCTCTTCGGCGGTTGTCCGACGATGGATCTCAGGATTTGCAGGGTTGTTAAACTGTTGCGGAATCCAAGAATCCGGCGTTTCGCTCCGGAGCTGCTCGGCCCGTGCGATGGCACCCTTCATCCCCTCCGCTGCCGGGGTGAGAACGAGCTGGGCACCGAGGAGCGCTAGAAGCGTGCGGCGCTCAACGCTCATCGATTCCGGCATCGTGAGAATGAGTTTGTAGCCCTTGGCGGCAGCGACGAAAGCCAGCGCGATGCCCGTATTTCCCGATGTTGGCTCAATGATTGTCGTGGACGGGGTGAGTTGACCGGATTTCTCGGCTGCCTCGATCATGGCAGCGCCAATGCGGTCTTTTACGCTGCCAAGGGGGTTCGCGAATTCTCCTTTGAGAGCGATCGTTGCAGGAAGGCTCTCGGCAATCCGGTTGAGCTTAATGAGCGGGGTGCGACCTACCGTTCCGAGGATGTTTGGGTGGATGGGCATTGTTTTAGTTTTTTGCGGGTTGGTAAATCGCATCAAAGATTCCGTTGTCGGCGAAGAACGTCTTTTGCGCCTGCTCCCAGCCACCGAATTGCTGATCAATGGTCACCAATTCGATCTTCGAAAATTGACTGGCATACTTGGCTTTTGCCGCCTCGGAGGTTGGCCGATAGAAGTGCTTTCCGACGAGATCCTGTCCGATATCGGAGTAGAGATACTCAAGGTAAGCGGTCGCAGCCTCACGGGTGCCCCGCTTGTCGACGACCTTGTCGATCACGGTGACAGGCGGTTCGGCGAGAATGCTGACCGAGGGAGCAATGATTTCAAACTCGCCGGGCTTTTCCTTCTGAATGAGAAAGGCTTCGTTCTCCCACGAGAGGAAAACATCGCCGATCCCTCGTTCGGAAAATGTAATGGTCGAGCCTCGGGCACCCGAGTCCAGCACCGGGACATTCTTGAAGAGCTTCGTCACAAACTCTCGGGCCTTCGCTTCGTCTCCGGCGTTTTGTTTGAGAGCCCAAGCCCAAGCGGCGAGGAAATTCCAGCGAGCTCCGCCAGAGGTTTTGGGATTCGGGGTGATGACTTCGACGCCATCCTTAACGAGGTCGCTCCAGTCCTTGATTCCCTTCGGGTTCCCCTTCCGAACGACAAAAACGATGGTCGATGTGTAAGGAGCACTGTTGTGCGGAAGACGCTTTTGCCAGTCTTTCGGGATCAGATTGCCCCTTGCCGCGAGCTCATCAATGTCGTAAGCGAGCGCGAGGGTCGCGACGTCGGCCTCGATGCCGTCAATGATCGAGCGCGCCTGCTTCCCTGATCCGCCGTGGGATTGGTTGATCTCGATGGTCTTCCCGGTTTTTTCCTTCCAGTATGTCGCGAAGGCTTTGTTGAATTCGGTGTAAAGCTCACGCGTGGGATCATAGGAAACGTTGAGCAGGGTGGTGTCGGCGGCGTGGAGTGCGATGACGGTCGTGGCCATCGCGAGCAATGTGAGGATGGATTTCATGGTGGTGTGGTTGGTTGGGATTAGAAGTTGGCGCCGAAGTGGAGTCCGAGAATCGTGTCGTTTTCGACGAGGCCCCTGGCTCCAGGACGGATGATGTATTGAAGGGTGGGTTGGACGTAGGCGAAGCGGTTGAGTTGGATTCGGTAGTCAAACTCGAGAACGGCTTGGTCCGTGCGTGGCACGCGTCGACGGCTTTCATCGAGCTGCTGCGCATCGAAGCTGTAGGAGCCGTAAGCAAAGGCGACGCCGATTTGGTCTTCGTCGCGATTAGGGATCAGGCCTTTATAAACCAAGCCGCCCAGAACATAGAACGGCATGAGATTATTCTCAGGCGGTGCAAAGTTGATCGTGCTGAAGAAATAGAGCCCCTGGGTGCTGAGCTTCGCTTTTTTTGCCACCACGTTCTTCCCGATGGAGGTTTTGCCGTCGGATGGCTCAGGTGCAGGACTCGGCTCGCGATAGAGTTGCTGGTCGGCTTGCCAGTAGAATTGATAGCGCCCGTCTGTCGTTTCTCCAGTGAAGCCGGTGTTTTCGACTCCCCAATAGATGAACCCTGCAGCGTATTTTCCCGGGAGTTGGCTCGGGCCGATTTTCGGCGTCACCCCCGCTTCGGTGATCGTGTAGAGGCCATTGAGCGAGGGATCGATTTGATAGCCAGCGAAGGACAACCCGTGATTGAGCGGATTGGGCCCAAAGGGATACGCGAGATAAAATCCGCTTCGAGCGTAGAGCCACGACGTCGGCTGCACATGGACAAACCCGCCCCACGTTGAGAACGAACCACCCCAGGGGAGATTCGGATTGATCCCCTTGGCGGTGCGGATCGATTGATTCACGAAGAGCTTCGACTCCGGCTGAACGAGGAAAAGGTCGGTCGGGACCTGCCAGCCTCCCGAAACCGTGAGGAAATCCTTGATCCCAAAAACCTCCGGTGTCGTGTAACTTGCGTAAAACTTCCGCAATCGCCAACCCGATCCGCCGGTGTAAGCACTCGGCCGGAATGTCGTATCGGTGCCCGAGTATTGGTTAATGCTGTAGGTCGATTCCCGCCAGCGGAGATTGCCGGTGAGCGTCAGCCCTTCGAGGACCTCCCATCGGGTGAGTTTCGCGAGATCGATATTGGCGTCGAAATTGATCTCCTGGTCGAAGCCCCCGCGTTGCTGGAGCCCGCCATCCACGATCCCCAAAAAGTTCGCCCTCCAATTGACTCTGAGATCGATCCCGTTTTCCTCCAGGGTCGGACGAACCCCGAAAAGGGTTCCTGTGGCGTATTTTCCGTTCCACCAGTCAGCAAGGGGAGTCTCGCTAGCCGCGGAATTTAGGATTGTTACTGCTGTCAGGACCAGGCTCATGGCAAGTCCTTTGGTAAGGTCGTTCTTCATGATGAGTGTTTGTGAGGATTTTTGTGTAGTGAGTGTCTCCGATTGTTCGGTGAACAACGACTAAACTAGTCGTCTTTTATTTCCAGTCAATATCTTTTGCATTTTCATCGGGTTCCTTCTGGCAACCCGGCCGGCGGCACGGCTGGGACTACCTCTCGCGAAACGGCTTGCCGCGACCGGATGGCTTCGGCTTGAACTTCGAGCGTTTGTCGTCCGAATCGCCGGCAGGCTTCCCGACGAGGGAGATTTCGACGCTACCATCACCGGTTTCGAGTTCGCGAGGGCCCGGACGCAAGATGTCGAGAAATTGGGTTGGCACTTGGGCGAACGATTGGCCGATTGAGAGGTCGATAATGCCGACCGTTCGGCCCGGGAGTCCGAGGGATTCTTCGAGGAGCGCGATAATATCCCGCGGTCCAATGCGGCTTTCCCGGCCGACGTTGACTCGCACCCACTGCATGCCACGGGAAGGTGGTCGCAACGCGAGCGGGACGGGTTCGGACCGGGTGGTCTGCGGCTTGGGCGAGTCGGATTTTGATGCGGGATTCGAAGCGGCTTTGGACTCCGGCGCGGGATCTCCGCCACCGGAAAGAAGTTGGATGGCGGCGGCGGCCACATCGGTCGATGCGAAGCCCTCCTCGATGAGTCGCTCGACGAACGGAGCTCCCTTTTGGAATTTCCCGGCGGCGAGCACTTCGCGCACCCGGTCGAGAAGGACATCGCTGCGTTTTTCCTCGACCTCGCTGTGGGTTGGGATCGTGCCCCGGCGGATCTTCGTCTTGGTGAAACGCTCGATGAATTGGAGTTTATAGATCTCGCGTCCCGAGACAAACGTGACCGCCATGCCTTTGCGTCCGGCCCGACCGGTGCGACCGATCCGGTGAACGTAGTCTTCCGCGTCGTAAGGGAGGTCGTAGTTGACGACGAGCTCGAGGTCATCGACATCAATTCCGCGGGCTGCGACATCGGTCGCAACGAGAAATTCGAATTCCGCTTTCTTGAATTTGTTCATCACGCGAGTGCGTTGGGCCTGTGCAATGCCGCCGTGGAGGCGGTCGGCGGAGAATCCCTGCGCGATCAGGCTGTCGGCCAGTTCATCGACCATGCGCTGGGTGTTGCAAAAGATGATGCCAAGCTTGAATCCGTGGAAATCCACCAAGCGGAGGAGCGCCTCAAACTTCATCCGGGCCTGCGTCTCGAAATACCACTGCTCGACGGTCGGAACGGTGAGTTCCCTCTGCTCGATGCTCACGCTTTTTGCATTCCGGGAATGGCGCGAGATGATGTCTCGGATCTGCTTCGAGACCGTTGCCGAGAAAAAAACCGTCTGACGTTCTTTTGGCGTTGAACTCAGGATTCGTTCGATATCTTCGCGGAAGCCCATGTCGAGCATGCGGTCGGTCTCGTCGAGCACGACCATCTTGACGTGGTCGAGTCGAAGTGTGCCACGATCGAGGTGATCGATGAGGCGTCCGGGTGTTCCGATCACAATCTGCACGCCCTTTTTCAGCTCGAAGAATTGCCGTTCGTAGGAGGCGCCTCCGTAGATCGGCACACAGTGGATTCCCTTTTTATAGATCGCGAGCTTGTGGACCTCGTCAGCGACCTGGGTGGCCAATTCGCGCGTCGGGCAGAGAATCAAAACCTGAACCTCCCGGCTGCCGGGATCACATTTTTCGATGGCCGGGATCGCAAACGCCGCGGTTTTCCCCGAGCCCGTTTGGGATTGTCCGACGACGTCGTGTCCGTCGAGCAGGACCGGAATCGCCGCAGCCTGAATGGGCGACGCCTCCTCGAATCCGAGGGCCTCGACGGCTTTGAGAATTTCGGGCGCGAGATTGAGTGCCGCAAAGGTTCGTTTTTCCATATCCCATCACTAGCCGCGAATCCGCGAGGCGTCACGGGTTGTTTGCCTTGGCACCGATCAACGAATGGCGTTGGCCGCCGCGACCACGGCAGCTTGGGCTTCCAGCGCATCGAGCGTGCCGTCGTTCCAAACGACCATCGGCGAACGGGAAATTTTCTCGGTTTGAGGCATCTGGGATGCGACGATTTGAGAGGCCGTCACCTCGTCCAGCCCCCGGGCCGCCAGCCGCTGCCGCTGGATCGTTTCCGAACAAGCCACGGTCACCACGTTCGGGAGGATATCGTCAGCGTGGGTTTCGAAGAGTAGTGGGATATCGACAAGCAAATGCGTTCCGCGAGATTGAGCCGTCTCCGCCAGAGCCTGCCAGGTCGCGCGGACCTTCGGGTGAAGAATCCCCTCGAGCTGGCGCCGTGCATCGGGGTTATTGAAGATGACCCCTCGTATCCATGGGCGGTTTGCTGAACCCTCAGGAAAATACGCTTCAGCCCCCAGAGCCTCGCAGACACGCGCCCGGACATCCGGATCGGTTTCCAAGAGCCCCTTGGCATGGGCATCGGCGTCAAACCAATCGGCCCCCATGTGCCGCGCCAGCAATTCGCGGAATGTCGATTTCCCCGAAGCGATGTTGCCCGTGATTCCAATGACGGCCATTTCAGTAACCATTCCTATCGTCGGATCAAAAGACAACGCCGAAATGCAGGCCGAGCACCGTGGCATTGGCAACCTGGCCGTTGCCGCCGGGACGGATGACGTATTGAGCGAACGGCTGGACGAACGACCATCGATTCACCTGCACACGGTAGTCGAACTCAACCACGGCTTCATTCGTCTTAACGATTCCCATTCCCGAGCTGCGGTCGGCCAGGATTTGCTCGTAGCTGTAGTTCCCACACGCAAAAGCCACGCCAACCTGATCACGATCCCGCGTGGGAATGAGTCCCTCGTAAATCAATCCCGAGTAGAAAAAGAATGGCAGGGCGTTGTTTGCCTCTGGAGCATAGTTCACGAATGCCAGAGTCCGAAGTCCTTGATGAGATTCCTTGGACGTTCCGGTTTCGCGAGATGTGGTTTCCGCAAAAAGAGTTTGCTCCGCCATCCAATAGAGCCCGAATTTACCATCGTTCGCGCCTCCGCCAAAAGACGCGTTGGGCAACCCCCAATAGTATCCGCCAAACGCATACTTTCCCGGAAGTCCGGCGATCTTTGGCGTGAGTCCCGCCTCGCCAAGGGCGAAAATCCCATTCCGGCTTGCGGGCCGCGCACCCGCGAGGTCCAAGCCGTGGTTAGCCGAGTCGGCGTCGCCGGGAACCGCCATATAGAGCCCACCCTGAACATAGGACCAATCGCACGGAACAATCTTCAGCGTGCCTCCCCATGCCGAATAACTCGATGACCAGCCGACGCCGTTCGAGCTGATCCCTTTGCCACTCACGATCACATTGTTTCGGAAAAACTTGGCATCTTCCTGCCTCGCGAAAAACTCATACGGATTCTGCCAGCCAGCCGAGATGGTCAGGAATTTCTTCCGTCCGAAAAGTTCCGGGGTCGTGTAGCTCAGATAAAATGGCATGAGCCGCCACTGCTTCCCGCTCTGGTAGGACGACGGGTTGAACGCCGGCGAGGCACCGACGAAATTATTGACGTTCGTGCCATCCCGCAGGCGGACAGCTCCCTGCGCGGTCAGGCCATCGAGCAGCCGCCAACCGGTGAGCGCGGCAAAATCGAGCCGGGCCTCGATCTTCAGTTCTTCATCGAACGTCGCCCGCTGCTCCAACCCGCCATCAACGACCCCATAGACCGTTCCCAACCATTTCCCGCCCAGGGTCAGCCCATGATCCTCTACGACCTCTCTCGCGCCAAACCACTTCCCGGTTGCCCCCTCCCCCTGCCACCAAGCTCGCACTGGGTCCACCTTTTCCCCCGCCGGCAGTCGGCTGATCGTTATCAAGATGGATAAGACAAGGAATTTTCGGGCATTCATTAGAATTAGATTTTCTAATAAAGCGCCACAACTTCACTAAGTAAATAGTTTATCTTATATAACGCAAAATCGCGATCAATCCCATCTCCCCTCGTTGCAGTCAGCCGCTGCTCTGTTACAGTTTTCGGATGCGGAAGCTATTTTCCATCGCCTTTTCCTGGATCATCCTGGTCGCCCCGGCCGTTGCGCAAAATGCCACATCGAACCCAACGGCCGAGAAGTCGGCCTACGAGGAGTTGCAAATTCTCGCCCGGGCGATGCAGTTGATCCGGCAGGATTATGTGGATGAATCCAAGGTGGATTTTGAGTCGCTCACCCACAGCGCCCTTCGCGGGATGCTCAACGATCTGGATCCCCACAGCCAGTTCATGGACTCCACGGACTTCAAGAGCATGCAGGAGGACACGAAAAGCGAGTTCGGCGGCCTCGGCGTTGTGGTGAGCATGAAGGACGGGTTTTTGACGATCGTGAGCCCGATGGAGGAGAGCCCGGGGTTTGAAGCCGGGCTGATGCCCGGGGATCAGATTCTTAAAATCAACGGACACTCTACAGAAAAGGTCACGCTTCCCGAAGCGATCGAGAAGCTTCGCGGCGAGGTCGGCGAAAAAGTGACGCTCACCATTTCGCGACCAACAACCAAAGAGGTCAAGGACTACGAGTTGACGAGGGAGGTTATCAAGGTGCCCAGCGTGAAGGATGCCCAGATCCTTGCTCCGCGCCGGCCGGGAGATGCCCGGATCGGATATGTCCGGATCACCCAGTTTAATGAGCCCACGGTTTCTGAGTTATCCAAAGCTCTGGATAAGCTGGAGAAGCAGGGGATGGACGCCCTCGTCCTCGATCTCCGCTACAATCCCGGCGGCCTCCTCGGCAGCGCCGTCGATGTCTGCGGTCAATTTCTTCCTGCCAATACACTCGTCGTTTCGACGGAGGGCCGGACTCCGTCGCGCGAGTATCGGACGCCGTCGCGCCCGGGGCCGAAGCGCAGTTATCCCATTTCCGTTCTCGTCAATTACGCCAGCGCGAGCGGATCCGAGATCGTTGCCGGTGCGCTGAAGGACCTCGACCGCGCGCTGCTCGTTGGAGAGACAACGTTTGGCAAAGGATCGGTGCAGAGCGTGGTTTCGCTCCCCGACGGATCCGCCGTGCGCCTGACCACGGCCAAGTATTTTACTCCCGGGAAAAACCTGATCCACGAACACGGTGTCAGCCCGCATATCCGGTCGACCCTCACCTACGACGAGGAGACCGATCTTCTCAGGTCCCGGCGCCGGAATGAGGACGGAACGAAAAGCGAGTTGATCCTTTGGGACGCGCAGTTAACACGGGCCGTGGACGCTCTGAGCGGCACACTCCTCTTTACGAAAGCCTCCGGATCGAGCTCAAAAAAGCCCTAACCCGTCGCGCGCCTTTCTTCAGGCCCGTCCAATGCTGGAGTAGACGAATCCGAATTCGCGAACCGTTGTGGGATCGAGAAGGTTGCGTCCGTCGAAAATCAACGGTGTATGCATCACCTTCTTGAGTTCCTCAAGATCGACGGACGCGAAGTCCTTCCACTCGGTCGCAATGATCAGCGCCTCCGCATCTTTGGCGGCATCGAGCGGAGTCTCCGAGAACATCGCCCCCTCGACCAACTTGAATTCCTGGGCCTTCTCCATTCCCTTTGGATCGTAGACGCGGACATGAGCCCCCTCGGCAACGAGGTCCTTGACGACATCGACGGCGACCGAGGAGCGGACATCGTCCGTGTCGGGTTTGAATGTCAGGCCCCAGACGGCAATTTTTTTGTCCTTCAGAACCCAGAGCGCCTCGCGGATCTTCGCAAGGAATCGCTCGCGCTGCGTCCTATTGATGCGCTGAACTTCTTTCAGCAGGTCAAAAGGCACACCGAGGCTGTCGCTGATCGCGATGAAGGCTGCGATATCCTTCGGAAAACACGAGCCGCCATAGCCGATGCCGGCATTGAGAAAATTCCGCCCAATCCGGCGGTCGGTTCCGATTCCGTCGGCCACTTTCTCGACATCCGCGCCACTGGCTTCGCAAATCTGTGCCACCGCATTGATGTAGGAGATCTTCAATGCGAGGAACGAGTTCGCCGCGTGCTTGATCAACTCTGCGGAATTAATATCTGTCACGAGAACCGGAGCCATAAACGGCTCATAAATCTTCTGCATCAGCGCGATCGCCCGCTCGCTGTTGCCGCCGACCACGATGCGATCCGGCTTCATCAGATCCGGCACGGCACAACCCTCTCGGAGAAACTCCGGGTTGCTGATGACATCAAACTCCGCGCCCGTTTTATTGTAGCGCCGGATCGTATCTGCAACCTTTTCGCCGGTCTTCACGGGAACCGTGCTCTTATCGACAATCACTCGATACTGGCCGGGCTTGAGCACGAAGGCGATCTCCCGCGCGACTTTCTCAATGTAGGAAAGGTCCACGCTGCCATCCGGTTGTGGCGGGGTGGGAACGGCAATGAAGACGACCTCGGAATCATCGACACCACTCTCGGTGCTCGTCGTGAACGAAAGCCGCTTGGCTGCCACGTTGCGATGAATCAAGTCCTCGAGGCCAGGCTCGTAAATCGGAACCTTGCCGGCCAAAAGCGCATCAACTTTCCGCTGGTCGTTATCAACGCAAATGACGTGATGACCGACTTCCGCAAAACAAGCGCCCGAGACGAGCCCGACATAACCAGATCCGATGATGCAGATTTTCATGAGTTTTTGTTTTTGTTTAGAGTGTTTACACCAACCGAAAGCGATTCTTTAATTTCCCGAGGGAGCGACGGGATCTGTGTTCTGACTGAAGGCCAGCGGAAGCGTTACTTGCGGGGCGTCCTTGAGAGTCATCACGAAGAGCACACCGAGTTCGCGATCACCTCCCTGGTTGTCACGAACCTCTGCGCCAACTGAAGCAACCCAACTCGAGAGGTCGCGATGGACGAGATACCGCTGATACTGGAGCACCTCGGATACGAATTCATACTGCTCGTAAAGACTCACGGCCCAGTGGTCGTTTACCCGCCAGTAGGCGTAAAAATCCAGCTGACTATTATCGGCAAAGAACGAATTCCCATCGATGTAGCGATGCCCGACGCGGAACGAAAGGTCGCGGGTCGGCATGAATCCGATGCTCGTATTCACCTCGGTAAACCCTTGGTCAGTTACCGGCAACTGCGACACAACGCTCAGGTCCGCCCACGGAATCGGGGTGAAACGAACGACGTTGAAGGCATTCGACACCGGGGCATCGGAATACGGGCTGTCAATATTGATATCCATGAAGGATTCCAACGACAGCCATTGCATTGTGCCATTATCACGACGCGTCTCGAACCGCTGCCGATTCCCGATTCGAACGATGTTCCAGGTATCGATCGAGTCCACGGCCGTGAACTGAGGGAAGTTCAGCGGGAGGAGTTGGGTCGATTGCACGACGCGATCAAATTGCAGGATGTCCTCGGGCTTTGGCCCAAAGTTGTAGACGCCCGAATAGTTGACATAGGGCTGGATGACGTGCCTCACCCCGTCCAGACCGAGGGCACGAATCTGAATTTTCTCGTAAGCCTTCGAGATCTTCGCCGAGACCTCGACACCGTAGTTCGCCACGACGCGGAAGGCTCCCCCTCCGCCGTCGAGCGTCGAGGAGGGATCGTTGAGCGGTGTGCTCTCGATCGATGGGTTGATGACGGTCGAAAGGCCGGTCACCGGATCAATTGCCACATCGCCACCCTTCGGAGTCAAAAACGTCCCTGTCTCGCTATAGTATGTTCCGCGAATTCCCGCCCGTGGAGTCAGCGACAGCCAGCCAAAGAGAGTGTTCGGAAGGGACCACTGGTGGAAGGTGTCGAAACGAACCGCCTCGTAATCGGGATACGATGTCTGACCAAACGAGGGATCGTTGGAAAACATTCGCCGAAGGTTGGCCACTCCCGTCTCGCCGTCGTAGTTCACGGGAAGCCCAAAAAATCGCTGTTGTTTGAAGTCCAGAACAGCCTCGGGAAGCCGCTCGGTGACATCCTGGAAATCATTAAACTGAAAACGGCCGATCAGGTTCAGCGTGTAGGATTCGTTCCATTTCGTCAGAGAAAGGACGTTGTCGGGCTGGGGATCGACGCGGAACTCTCCGGGATAGAAATCCTCAAGAAAATCGACGTCGCTGAGAACATTGATGTCGGCCGTGGCGTAGATATCATCGGTCAGGAACAAGCGTTGTTGGAACGACACCCGGTAGCGGTTCGTTGTTCGCGTTTCCGGAGGCTCGCCGGGGGCCTCGACCGAGGTGACTTTTTTGTCATCAAAGACGTAGTCGGAGCGCAACTGCCCATAGCTGCGATCGTTTTTCCCATACTTCATGACGGCATCGAACCCGAGCGACGGTCCAAATTCCGACCGGAAGTCGGCCTTCACTTTTCCGGTGACGCCCGGCACCAACGGGAAACTGTAGGCGGTAAGGAGAAAAGCACCCCAGCGCGAGTCATAGCCGGGGAGAAATTCAAAGCCCGTGTTGTTGATGTTCGCAAAGAGGTAGGGAAACCAGAAGATTGGGGTCTTTCCGATATACACGGTGGAATTCGAAAAAACGACCCGGCTATCGGTATAGATCCGGACCGAACGCGCCTTAACGTGGTAATCAGGCTGCGACGAGTCGCTGGTCGTAAAGAGGGCGTCCTTGACCCGGAACTCCCGTTGCGAAAGCGCTCGGAAATTAAAGGCGTGGAAGAGCATCGGCGCCTTCGAGCCCGACATCTCGAGGGCGCGCATTTGCTTACTCTCGAGGTTGAACATCGCCCGTTGGCCGGTCAGGACCTGTTCCGGAGTGTAGAGCCGGATATTGCCGACGAGCAGGACATCGCGAGTCTCGGGGTTATACTCGGCGTAGTCGCAATACATGCTGTATTCGCCGTAATGGATCTGAACGTTATCCTCGGCAATGGCGACGCCCTCCTCGAAACGAGTATTCCCGTCTGCAGTAATCTCGATCGGCACGTCGCCGAAGTTCCCAAACTGCGCGTGGGCAGCGGGCAACAAGGCAACAATGATCAGACTCAGGAAAACTTTCCTCATGCGGAGGCGCTAGGCTAGGGTGCTCGAACGGGCATTCAAGGACAAAAACTCAGTCTCCATAGCCGGCCGGATTCTTGACGTGCCAAGCCCAGGCACTCTCCACGATGGGAAGAATATTCTCAAACCGCGGTTTCCATCCGAGTTCTGCCTTGATCTTGTCCGAGGCGGCGATGAGGCGAGGCGGATCGCCGGCCCGGCGGGGTTTTTCGATGGCCTTAATGTCGCGGCCGGTGACCTGGCGGCAGGTTTCAATGACCTCCCTCACCGAGGTGCCACCACCGGTTCCGAGGTTGAATTTTGCGCTTTTGTCGTATCCCAGAGCGAGAATGTGCGCCTGAGCCAAATCGAGGATGTGGATGTAATCGCGGATGCACGTCCCATCGGGCGTCGGATAATCGGTGCCGAAAATGTCGACCGATTCCTTTTGTCCCAGCGCGACTTTGAGCACGTTGGGGATGAGGTGCGTCTCAATCCGGTGATCCTCCCCATAGCGCTCGGTCGCTCCCGCCGCATTGAAATAGCGAAGCGCCACGTAGGAGAGTTTGTGAACCTCTTCATACCACCTCAGAATCTGCTCGAAAATCAGCTTCGATTCGCCGTAGGGATTGATCGGCTTCTGCGGCAAAGACTCATCGAGCGGCATCCGATCCGGAATCCCAAACGTCGCGCAGGTGGATGAAAAAACGAATTTCTTAACGCCAAACTCGACCGCCATATCGAGCAGGTTGATCCCGGAGCAGACGTTATTCCGGAAATATTTTGAGGGGTCCTGCATCGACTCCCCGACAAGGGCGTTCGCGGCGAAGTGCATCACGGCGTCCGGCTTGACCTCGCCAAACGCATGACGGAGGACGGTCCGATCAGCAAGGTCGCCCTGGAACAAAGTCGCTCGCCCGTCCACCGCTTTCTTGTGGCCCTCGGTCAGATTATCAAAAACCGCGACCTCGAATCCCTCATTGAGCAATTGCTCGACGCAGATGCTACCAATATAGCCCGCACCACCGGTGACAAAAATCGTTTTCATTCAAACTGCAACCTAAATCAACCGGCCGGGGATACGCAACGAAATGCTTCAAAGCGGACTTCGTAATGTTCCGCTGTCCCGCTCACGCGACGCTTCAGCGTGACTCCGACCACCTTCGTCAGCATCGATTCCTCGAGTGCGATGGCCTCAGGAAACGCCTCAAACAAAGCCTGCCACGGGCAATGATACTCGACGAGATTTCCGTCCACGATCCGCGCCATGCACCCAGCCTCATCCCGCAACTCGGCCAAAAGTTCGAGACGCTTCGCGGGCTCTCCTGCTTGAACCTTTTCGCGATACCGGGTGGCGAGCTCCTGAAAGTGCGCATACAGAATCTTGCCCGGTGCCGCTGGCCCGAAGAGATCGCGGGCTTTCTTCAAAACCGAAATCGTCATCCGGCAGTCCTCGCCAGCGAAGAGTCCTTGGGCGCGACGGGTGAGCCGGTAGACTAAAAGCGGCCGTCCCTGACCGCGATGCTCGTTCCGACTATCGAGCAAACCTTTCTTTTCAAGATGAAGGCAATGTTGTTTGGCCCCCATATAGCTCATTCCGAGCCGCTCGGCGAGCTCCCCAACCGCGAGCCCGCTGCTCCGCTTGATCTCCGAGAGAGCGGCCCGTCGCTGCGCAGGTCCGAGATTTTTTTCGAGTGGATTCATGAGATTCCCGGGCGAACCCGTGTTGGCTCTCCAGCGTCCAATACCGACCGGTCAGCGTCAAGCGGCGTCATGGGACCACGGAAACCTTGTCCGCGGAGGCTGCGGTTTGATAACCTTCTCACATGCTCCTCGCAACCCTCGCCAACGGCCTCCAGTGGAAACCTTTCACCCAGGCACCAATCCTTACCCGATCCCTCCGTTGGATCTCCGAAAATGCCGACGCCGTGGCTGAAGGGATCCACGAACTCGGCGAGCCCGGTTGGTTCGTCAATGTCCACAGCTACACCACGCAGGACCGCGATTCGTGCACTTGGGAAAATCATCCCCAAACGATCGACATCCAATACATGATCGACGGCACCGAAGGCATCGACCTTGTTCCCGTGGAGACACTCGGTGAACCCACGGCGTTTAAACCAGAGTCCGACACACAGAAGTTTGCCCAGACCGACACGCCGGCTTCTCAGTTGATCCTGCGAACGGGCGACTTTGTGATCTTCCTGCCGGGCGAAGCCCATCGTCCCAAGGTGGCGGTCAGCAAACCGGTCGCGCTTCGGAAGCTTGTCGTGAAGATTCCTTCGACCTTGCTGAGCCCTGGGTAGGGCCGGACGAAACAAGTGTTTGTTTTACACGAACGATTGTTTTCGGAACGATAGCCGCCATGGCTTGGATCTACCTTTTCACCGCTGGAGTCCTCGAAATCGGCTGGGCGATTGGGCTCAAGTATACCGAGGGCTTCACCCGGTTGTGGCCAAGCGTGGCGACTCTTCTCGCGATGATCGGCAGCTTCGGCTTGCTGGCCGAGGCACTCAAGACCATACCTCTCGGCACGGGCTACGCGGTCTGGACGGGGATCGGCGCCGTCGGCACGGCAGTCATCGGAATGGCATTCTTCAGCGAATCGCGCGAAGTTCTGCGCATTCTTTGCCTCCTCCTTATCATCGGAGGCGTCGCGGGCCTCCGGTTCGCATCCGCTTCCGGACACTGATTTAGAGATTCGTTTGTTCTTTCTCAAACACGACGCCAACGAAAACGCACCGGGTCAGGCCGGACGGTTCGGGCCGCCGACACTGGCGAGCAGGGCGGGAAGGAGCGCGGCGAGACCTTGCGAGTGGTTTGCGGCGGGGTCGACCTGGCCGGATGGTGTGAGCTTGTCCACGATCTTCGGGAGATACTCTGCGAGAAATCCGGACGCTTGCGCCGGGTCCACACCGAGCTTGGCCGCGAGGCCCTGCACTTGCTCGGAGCCGAGGATCGCTGAGATCTGGTCAGCACTCACGGGCTTGTTTTCCCCCATTCCGATCCACGACGACGCGAGGTCGCCGAGGCCGGCCTGATTGAATTTTCCGACGAGCCCTTGGAGGCCGCCGTTCTGCGTGAGCAATGCGCCAAGGGCAATGCCGAGAAGATCCGAACCGCCGGCGGATTGTGATTTTCCGGCGACAGCGCCGATGATGGAGTCGAGGAGTCCCATAACGATGATTTTCTGGTGGTTTGGAGAAAAAGCTTAGTCGAGCAACTCGGCGGGAACTTTACCGCCGTTCGCGGCGAGCTTTTTGATCACTTCCTTGTGAAGCCAGACATTCATCGCTGCGGAGTCACCGGTATCGCCCGGGAAGTGCAACTCGGCCGCCAGTTCCTTCCGCGCCGAAAGACTGCTCTCCATTCCGACGAGCTTCAGCAAATCCACGATGGATTTCCGCCAGTCGAGCTTTTCTGAATTCTTGCTGGCCAGATCATCCAGGATGGCCGTCACGTCCACGACCGGTGCGGGTGGAGTCGGCGCAGCGGGCTCAGCGACGGCTGGAGTCGCCGCTGCCGTGGCGGGAATCGATTGGGGAGCCGGTGCGGCGGGGGTTGCGTGACCGAAGATTTTTGAGACGATGGTGGCGAGGAGGTTCATGATTGGAGGTTTGTTTAGTGGGACCTCGACCGTTCCAACCGCGCCGACAATTGCAAAGCAAAACTCTGTGACAATTCCGTCACCGAACCGCCACGTCATGGACTCCGGGCAAACCTCAGCTCTTTAGCAGATACTCGGGATTGAGTTTTTTCAGCGCCGGGAGGGTGAAGATGCCGTCTTTGCGGATGAGTTTGCCGTCGAACCAAACCTCGCCGCCGCCACAGTCTTTGCGCTGGATGCAGACCATGTCCCAGTGGATCTGGCTTTTGTTTCCGTTGCCGCCGATTTCGTAGGCCTGGCCGGGGGTGAAGTGGAACGAGCCGGAGATTTTTTCGTCGAACAAAATATCGCGCATCGGGTGGAGGATGTGCGGATTGAAGCCCAGCGAAAATTCGCCGATGAATCTCGCGCCTGCGTCGCTGTCGAGGATCTTGTTGAGTGCGGCGGTGATGTTGGCTGTGGCTTTGACGATTTTGCCGGCGGAGAATTCGAGCCGAACGCTATCAAACGCGATCCCCTGGTAAATGCTTGGCACGTTGAACGTCACGCATCCCTCGACGCTTGTTTTTGTCGGACAGGAAAAAACCTCGCCATCCGGGATGTTGCGCTCACCCCCGCAGGTTACGGACCCGATGCCCTTGATCGAAAACCGGAGGTCGGTGCCCGGCCCCTTGATGTGAACGCGGTCGGTGCGGTCCATCAGCGACTTGAGAGCGGCCATGCCAGGCTTCATTCTGGCATAATCGAGGGTGCAAACGCGGAAGAAAAAATCTTCGAACGCTTCCGTGCTCATCTCCGCCTGCTGGGCCATCGCTGGCGTAGGCCAGCGGAGGACGACCCACTTGGTTTTATTGATCCGCCAGTCGAGCACTGGGCGCATCCCGCCGGAGATCAGCCGCATTTTTTCCTCGGGCACATCGGACATCTCGGTGATGTTGTGGCTTCCACGCAC
>JBMOHW010000025.1:0-24691 GCA_049317665.1 Terrimicrobiaceae bacterium
CCCCCAACCCTCGGTTTTGGAGACCGATGCTCTACCAATTGAGCTACTGACCTTTTGGATCTCGACCGAATCAGGATTAATCCAGAATTTCGGCGACGCGTCCAGCACCGACCGTGCGGCCGCCTTCGCGGATCGCGAATCGGATGGTTTTTTCCATCGCGATCGGTGTGATCAATTCGACTTCGACCGACACGTTGTCACCAGGCATAACCATCTCGACTCCATCGGGGAGTTTGACGGTTCCGGTCACGTCCGTTGTGCGGAAGTAGAACTGAGGACGGTAGTTTGTGAAGAACGGGGTGTGGCGACCACCTTCATCTTTGCTGAGAACGTAGACCTCGCCCTTGAACTTCTTGTGTGGCTTGATCGAACCGGGCTTGGCAATGACCTGGCCGCGCTCGATGTCGTCTTTCTTGACGCCACGGAGAAGAATACCGACGTTATCGCCCGCTTCGGCGCTATCGAGAAGCTTGCGGAACATTTCGATGTCGGTGACGGTCGTCTTCGCCGTTGGCTTGATGCCGACGATCTCGACTTCCTCCATCTTCTTGAGGATGCCGCGCTCGACACGTCCGGTGGCGACGGTGCCGCGACCTTCAATGTTGAACACGTCTTCGACCGGCATGAGGAATGGCATATCCTTCGGACGCTCGGGCTGCGGGATGTATTCATCCACGGCAGCCATGAGGTCGGTGATGGCTTTTTCGTTCGCGGCGTCGCCTTCGAGAGCCTTGAGCGCGCTACCTTTGACAATTGGAATGGTATCGCCAGGGAACTCGTATTTGCTGAGGAGTTCGCGGACTTCCATCTCGACGAGGTCGAGGAGATCAGGATCATCGACCATGTCAGCCTTGTTCATGAAGACAACAATCGACGGAACGCCGACCTGACGGGCGAGCAGGATGTGCTCACGAGTCTGGGGCATCGGACCGTCGGCCGAGCTCACAACGAGGATGGCGCCGTCCATCTGGGCTGCGCCGGTGATCATGTTCTTCACATAGTCGGCGTGTCCGGGACAGTCGACGTGCGCGTAGTGACGGTTGTTGGTCTCGTATTCGACGTGAGCGGTATTGATCGTAATGCCACGCTCTTTCTCCTCGGGAGCTGCGTCGATTTCGTCATATTTCTTGGCGGTTGCCTGACCGGTCTTCGCGAGGACGGTGGTGATTGCAGCTGTCAACGTTGTCTTGCCGTGGTCCACGTGACCGATCGTGCCAATGTTGCAGTGCGGTTTATTTCTCTGGAACTGTTCTTTAGCCATCTTGAGTTTATGCGGTTGTTGTTTTTTTGTTGCGACCGACGTTCGTGGAGCCCATGACCGGGATTGAACCGGTGACCTCGTCCTTACCAAGGACGTGCTCTACCAACTGAGCTACATGGGCATCTGGCGGCCGAAGCCGCATGGGTTGAACATCAAGGCGCTGTTAATTTCTCCCCCCGGGCAAAAAAGGTGAAAGACACTTTCCGTTGTCGCGCCTGCGAAAACGGGCAGTGTCCTTCCCCCGAATTGATTAGGTGGGATGGAGAGACTAGCGCGTCACAGTGGGCTGTCAAAAACAAAATCGAAACATTCCGGGCCGACGTGATCAGGCGGAGAACGCTTTTGGTGGGCCAAGAATCTCACGGAGGACAATGGCCTGGCGAACTCCGTCGCGGGAGCGCAAGGCAACCATGAGCGGAGAGGCGTGAACCGGCTCGGCTGCCTCTGCGATGCGGCGGCGGGCGGCGTCCTCGGAGAGAGACCGGGTCACGGGGGTCGGCTTCGGCACAAACACCGCCCGCTCGACAGGCCGCACCTCGGCAGCGACCGGAAGCGGTGGCGGCGCTGGCCTCTCCGGAACGAAAACCGTTGTGGGCTCGTCCTCGATGGGGAGGCCGAGCGCCTCCATGAGCTTCCGCATCTCCGCCCCGGGATCGGCGACCGGGCGCGACGGGGCGGCCTGGGGCTCCGGGGATTCCGGCTCCTGCTCCTGAAAAGGATTCCCCTCGGGCAGCCCTTCCTTCTTACGTTCCAGCTTTTGCCTCTCGCGCAGTTCGGCAGAGCGCTGCATGAGCCAGTTCACAAAGCTGATCAGGCCGATGACGACGAGGATGACGAGTTGTTCCATGAGCGGGAATTTTTAAACCGGTGGAACCATCAAATCATGCGCCCGGGGACTTTTCCGCACCGGCGATCGAGGACCGCATCGTGGTATCGGATTCGATGTTTTTCATGCGCACATAATCCATGATTCCGAGATTGCCGCTCCGAAACGCCTCCGCCATAGCCTGTGGGACCTGGGCCTCGGCTTCGACCACTTTGGCACGCATCTCTTGAGTGCGGGCTTTTTGTTCCTGCTCGCTGGCGACGGCGGCGGCGCGACGCATTTCCGCCTTGGCTTGAGCGACGACTTTGTCGGCTTCGGCCTGTTCGGCCTGGAGCTTGGCACCAATATTGTCGCCGATGTCGACGTCGGCGATATCGACCGAGAGAATCTCGAACGCGGTGCCGCTATCGAGGCCTTTCTGGAGGACGGTTTTTGAGATCCGGTCGGGATTTTCCAGAACGTCCTTGTAAGAAACCGCCGAGCCAATCGAAGTCACGATCCCCTCACCCACGCGGGCAATGATCGTCTCCTCGGTCGCGCCACCGACAAAGCGATCCAGATTCGAGCGAACGGTCACGCGAGCGCGGACTTTGACCCCGATTCCGTCGCGGGCCACGGCATCGATCGTGATCTTGCCCGTCGCAGGATTCGGACAATCGATAACTTTCGGGTTGATGCTGGTGCGGACGGCTTCCAGAACCGTTTTGCTCGTGCCCTTGATCGCGAGGTCAATCGCACAGGCGCGGTTAAAATTCAGGGTGATTCCGGCCTTGTCCGCTGCGATCAGCGCGAGGACGACGTGGGCGACGTTGCCTCCGGAGAGGTAGTGCGCCTCCAAGTCGTCGGTCTCTTGGGGAATGCCCGCCTTCACCGCCGTGATCCGGCTGTCCACGATCAGACTGACCGGAACCTTTCGAAGACGCATTCCGATGAGCTTGGAAAATGGCACTGGGGCGTCGGCAATTTTGGCTCGAAGCCACACTCCGAAGAAGTTGGCCAGGATCAGGAAGAGCCCGAGTCCAAGAACAAGGATGATTGCGAAAATGATGTAGATGGCGAGCTGTGGCATGGTGGGTTTTTGTTGAGACGCGGCAATTATCGCACACTCTTCCGACAGTGCAAAAGAATGTCGCGCCATTCTCGCGACGGCCCGGAGTTGGGGATGCGGTCAGCGCCCTGCCTGCGGCTGGGAATTTGCCACCCGGAACCAGTTCGCAAAGTGCTTTTTGAGGCCTTCAAGAAATGTCAGGTAATGTCCGTCCGGCTCGCCACCCTTCCGAAGGCCATGCATCAAGGCCGGCAACGACAACTCGTCGAGATCGAAGGCGGTCGAGCTCACTCCCACAGCCGAGGCGTGATGCGCATCGCTGGAGGCCAGGCGGTGCAGACCGCGACGGGCGGCATAAGCAAGGGCATCCTCGTTGTAGCGACGGGAAGTAACAGCCGCGTTAAAAACCTCGAGCGAACAAATATCCAGACGATCGAGAACCTCGGCACGGATTCCCGCCCGCCACCGGTCGAACGGATGAGCCGGCACGGCGACCGCTCCCGCTTGGTGAGCGGCCGCAACAACATCCGCAGCGGGCGCGCCTCGGAGGAACGGCATCGTGGCTCCGAGACAGAGCAGGTGACCATCGGCCGTGCTGACCTCGACCCCGGGAATGACGAGAAATCCATCGCTTGGCGGATGGTTCTCTAAATACTCATGTGCACCGCAGGAATCGTGATCCGTGATGGCGATGCCACTGAGTCCCTTCGCCTTCGCTGCGGCGATCAGGGCTTCCGGAGAGGAAGCGGCGTCCTTCGAAAAGAACGAATGCACATGAAGATCGAAGCGGTGGAGCATCAATAGGAACTTCCCTTCGACCCGTGCGGCGTGTAAAGCATGAACTAGGAAAATGAGCGAAGCATTCAAGGAGTGGGCGGTGGTTTGCGAAGCCCTCGGGAGCGGGAGGCAAAGCATTATCCTGCGCAAGGGGGGAATTGCCGAGGGCCGCGCGGGATTTGCTTTTCAACACTCGGATTTCTTTTTGTTTCCGACTTGGCTCCATGAACAGTTGGAAAAGACCGTTCTCGATGAAAACGTCCGGATGCCCGACGAACTGCCCGGTGAGATCGAGATCCGATTCGCCGCCACGTTGGAGTGGACTAAACTCGTCACCGACCTCCCAACGCTCCAGTCTCTCCGCGACTTCCACATTCTTCACGAGTCGGTGATCCACGAGAGGTTCACCTACGACCAACAACCCGGCATCCACGTGGCACTCGTTCGGATTTTTCGACTCGATCCCCCCCGCCGCCTCGCTTTGGAAAAAAGATATGGCGGGTGCAGATCCTGGGTTGAACTTCCCGATCTCGATGACTGCGCCTTGGTCTCGGTTATTAGCGATGAGGAACATGCGAGTCGGCGGGCCGCCCTCGAATCTCTGCTCGCACGCTTCTGATCCCGCCCGACGCTTCGCCTTTATTTCTACCCATTCGGCCCCGGCGGGTGTAGTCTGCCGTCCATGAGTTACGCGTTTCTGGGAGCCGGAAAGATGGCCTTTGCGATCATTCAGGGGATGCTTCGGGCAAAAGTCTGCAGTCCTTCGGAAATCTACGCAGCCTGCCCCGAGCCCGAACTACTGGAAAACCTGAGCGACGCCACCGGCGTCAACGTTCTCTCCTCCAACACCGAGGCCGCCGAGGCTGCAGCGGTCATCATCCTCTGCGTCAAGCCTGCCGATGTCCAAGAGGCCTTGGCCCAAGCCGGTCCAGCCATCGAGGGAAAGCTGGTTATCTCCATCGTGGCCGGCCTCAAGATTGATTCGCTCACCGGGTTGGCACCGATGAGCCGAATTATCCGGGCGATGCCAAATACGGCTGCCATGGTCGGGCGATCGGCGACGGCGTTTGCTTCGAGCGAGGCAGCGACTCACGACGATGACGCGATCGCGCAAACGGTTTTTTCCAGTATCGGAGAAGTTTATCCCGTCGCGGAAAAGCTTCTCGATGCCGTGACTGGCCTGAGCGGCAGTGGTCCCGCATATGTTTATCTTGTGATCGAAGCACTCTCCGACGGCGGAGTCGCCGCCGGCTTGCCCCGGAAACTCGCTCTCGACCTCGCTGTCCAAACCGTCGCCGGTGCCGCCGAGATGGTCTGCGCGACATCGGAGCATCCTGCGGTCCTGCGGGAAATGGTCACAAGCCCCGCGGGAACAACCGTCGCCGGGTTGGCCGAGCTCGAGGAACGCGGTGTGCGTGCCGCATTCCTCGCCGCTGTCCAGGCAGCCGCCTCGCGTGCCGGCGAGCTCTCGAACGGATGAGGGATTGCCAAGCCCTCGCCGGCCTCGTGGCATTCGCTCTGGCAACCCTGCCTGCCTTTTCTGCAGAGCCTCCGGCACCGGATTTCGTCCCGACCATTGCCAAGGAAGCGGCGGCGGAAGGGAACGTTGCGTTTGCCCGGAAAGATTTCGCGACCGCCCGCCGCGCTTACGAGCGGGTTCTCGAGCTAGCCCCGGATAATCTCCTCGGCCTCGTCAATCTGGGCGTCGTCGAGTTCACCGCAGGCAACAAGGAACGCGCCACGGAGTTGCTCCGTAGGGCTGTCCAGATCCGCATCGAGACCCCGCCGGCCTGGCTTACGCTTGGGATCATTTATATGGACCAAGAACGTTTCGACGAAGCCCTCGCCGCGCTCACTCAGGCCGTTTGGCTCGACCCGCGCAATGCCCGCGCCCGCAACTACCTCGGCGTTGTCATCGGCAGGAAAGGCTGGATCGACGGCGCTCAATCCGAACTCCGCCGCGCTGTGGAACTCGATCCCGAATACGCCGATGCGCAATTCAATCTCGCCGCATTTTACCTGGAGGAAAAACCTCCCGCCATCGAACTGGCCCGGAGGCACTATTACCGGGCCATCGAGCTCGGGGCACAAACTGATCCCGACATCGAGAAAGTTTTGAACTCCACACCCCAGAAACAGTAGTGTCCGGCGCATGAAGATTCTTTTGCTCTCGTTGTTGTTGCTCGTTCCGACGGTCCCGCTTCTCGCACAAGAGCTGCCAACAATCACCGCACGGTCCGTGGTTCTATTCGATGCCAACACAGGCCGCGTGATCTACAAGAAAAACGAAAACGAGCAACGCGCCGTTGCCAGCACACAAAAACTCCTCACGGCTCTCATCATCGCGGAATCCGGCGGTCTTTCCGAATCCGTAAAGATCACGTCGGGCGATACGGCCTGCGAACCCACGAAACTCTACCTCCGCCCCGGCCAGACCTACCCCCGTATCCAGCTCTTGAATGCCCTGCTCATCAAGAGTGCCAACGACGCCGCCCGCGCCCTCGCACGCGACAATGCCGGAAGTGTCGCCGCCTTCGCGGCCCGGATGAATGCCTATATGCAACGCCTTGGTGGCAATAGCTCGAACTTCGTGAACCCAAACGGTCTCCCAGCCGACGCCCAGTTTTCTACAGCACGCGATATGGCCCGCGTGGCCCGCGCAGCCTACCGAAACCCATCCCTACGCCCGATCATGAAAACAATCTACTTCCCGTTCCGCTTCAGCAGCGGGAAGGTTTCCACGCTCCGAAATACCAACCGTGTCTTGCGAACCTACTCGTTCTGCAATGGGATGAAAACCGGGTATACGGTCCGCGCCGGGCATTGCTTGATCTCCAGCGGCAGCTACAACGGCCGCGACGTCATCGCCGTCGTCCTAGGGTCGAACAAGGCCCGGGTTGGGGATGAATCGGCCGGGCTTCTCGCGTTCGGGCTCGGAATTCCGGCCTCGCGAATGGATGCGTTCCGACTGAACTCGGCCGACTAAGCGCCGTGTCCCGAACCTACACGCTCCACCAATCCGCAGCACCGGTCGCGCGGATCGACTTTGCCGCCGAGCTGAACGCGCAGCAGATGGAAGCCGTCACGACCGGACCCGGGGCATCGCTGGTCATCGCCGGTGCCGGCAGCGGCAAGACGCGCACGCTCACCTACCGCGTCGCCTGGCTTCTCGAACAAGGCATTCCCGCAAGGTCGATCCTCTTGCTCACGTTCACAAACAAGGCCGCACGGGAAATGGTCGAGCGCGTCCAATCCCTCGTGCCCGGCGCTGGCGATGGGATCTGGAGCGGCACTTTTCATTCGATCGGAAATCGCATTCTCCGGGGCCACGCGGAAGATGTGGGATTCCGCTCCGGATTCAGCATCATGGATCGGGAGGACTCGGAGGACATGATCGCCTCGGTGCTTGCTCGCGAGGGCATCGTCACGACCGACCGCCGGTTTCCCAAGCCGGGTGTGCTCGCCGACATTTTCAGCTACGCGATCAATACCGGGCTTCCGATTCAAAAGGTGATCGTTGAGAAATACCGGTATTTTTTCCCTCTGGCCGCGGACATCGAACGGGTGCAGAACGCATACGAGGGAAGAAAGAAACAGTCGAACTCGATGGACTTCGACGATCTTCTGAGCAAGACGCACGAGCTGATTCACACGAATGGTCCGGCCGCCGAGCGCTACCAGGAGCAGTTCCAGCATGTTCTCGTAGACGAGTATCAGGATACCAACCGCCTGCAATCCGGGCTCGTCGATCTCCTCGCGGCCAAGCACGGAAACATCATGGTGGTCGGGGATGATGCGCAGAGCATCTACTCGTGGCGCGGTGCGAACTTCGAGAACATTCTGGCCTTTCCCGAAAACCACCCCGGATCGCGTGTCTTCAAAATCGAGACCAACTATCGCAGCGTTCCGGGCGTGCTCGATCTCGCCAACGCCGCAATCCTGGGAAATGAACGGCAATATCCGAAGAACCTCACCGCCGTCCGCAAACCCCACGCGATTCGACCGGCGCTCGTCGCGCTCGCCACAAACTCAGACCAGGCCAGCTTCATCGCGCAACGTGTTCTCGAGCTTCGCGACGAGGGGATCGAACTGCGGGAGATGGCGATTCTTTACCGGGCGCACTATCATTCGATGGAAGTCCAGATGGAATTCACGAAGCGCGGCATTCCCTTCGCAATCACCAGCGGACTCAGGTTTTTCGAGCAGGCCCATGTGAAGGACGTTGCGGCTTTTCTCAAGTTTGCGCTGAACCCGAGCGACGAGGTAGCTTTCAAACGCATGGTCCGCCTTCTCCCGGGCATTGGCAACAAAACAGCGGAGAATCTCTGGAACTCGACGACACAAGCCCTGGATGGAACGAAAGACTTCGTCCGGCTTCACACCCTGAAGGTCCCGGCCAAAGCCGCCAAGACCTGGACACAGTTTGTCCACACGCTGAGCGATCTCGTCCCGGCCGCCGCTCCGCTCAAGCCCGGGGCAATGATCGAATGCGTGCTCTTCGCGATGTATGACGAATATATGCAGACGAAGTTTGCGAACTACGACTCGCGGCGAGAGGATCTCAACACCCTCGCGGCGTTCGGAAATCAGTTTGAGACTACGGAGGATTTTCTCTCGCAGCTTGCCCTCCTCGGCGGACTCGAAACGGCCGACGCATTTGCTGGAGATCCGGAAACGGAGAAAATTACCCTCTCAACACTTCATCAGGCCAAAGGTCTCGAATGGCGGGTGGTCTTCCTCGTCTGGCTGGCCGATGGAATATTCCCCAGCTCGCGAAGCCTGGAATCTCCAGCCGCTATCGAAGAGGAGCGACGACTTTTCTACGTCGGTATCACCCGCTGCAAGGACGAGCTCTACCTGACTTATCCCGAGCTTCGACTCGGAGCTGGCTACGGGGAAAATTTTCAACGCCCCTCGCGATTCCTCGCCGAACTCCCGGAAACGCTCATCGAGACATGGGACATCGCCAATGGCCCGGCGTTGCCCGACGAGCCGTTCTGAAAAACCAAAACGCGCTCCCGAGTTTCCTCGAAGAGCGCGCTTTTTTTGGTGGGAAATTTTCGTGCCGGGAGAACCCCGACACTCGATTCCAAATCTACTTTTTGGTGCCTTGTCCGGGACGATATTCTTCCTCGGCAAACTGGAACGCCTGATCCAGACCAACCATGTCTTCACCGGGACGAAGCGTATCGAAGGCCTCGGCTTCCTTGCGGAGAGCTTCCTCGCCGTAGTTCGCAGCCTTGATCGAGAGCCCGATGCGGCGCTCGGCTTTGTCGACCTTGATGACGCGCGCTTCGACTTCGGCTCCGACTTTGAGCACATCCTTGACCTTGTCGATTCGATCTTCGCTGATCTGCGAGATGTGGACGAGGCCATCGATGTCGTCTTCGAGTTGAACAAAGGCTCCGAAGTTCGTGAGCTTGCTGATCGTGCCCTTGACGAGATCGCCGATCTTGAAGCGGGTCTCGATTTCCTTCCAAGGATCCGTATCGAGCTGTTTGATGCCCAGGCTGATGCGTTGGTTGGCTTTATCGATATCGATGACAACGGCTTCGAGGTCGTCGCCCTTCTTGAGCATTTCGCTCGGGTGATTGATTTTCCGGGTCCACGAGAGGTCGGAGACGTGGATCATTCCATCGATCCCTTCCTCGAGTTCCACAAAGGCACCGTAGGCGGTCATGTTGCGGACCTTGCCCTTGACTTGCTTGCCAATCATGTAGCGAAGCTCGATCTCGTCCCATGGATTTGGCTCGAGTTGGCGAACGCCCAAGGAGATTTTTTGTTCCTCTTTGTTCACACCGAGAACAATCGCTTCCACGTCCTGCTGAAGGGTGAGAACGTCCGACGGACGCGCGATGCGCTTTGTCCAGGAGAGTTCCGACACGTGAATGAGTCCTTCGACACCTTCTTCGATCTGAACAAAGGCGCCGTAAGGCATGAGGTTCGTGACTTTTCCAGAGACCTTCTGACCGACCGGGAAGCGCTCTTCGATCCGGTCCCAAGGATTGGACTGCATTTGCTTGAGTCCGAGGGAAACTCGCTCCTTTTCCTTGTTGATATCGAGAACTTGAACTTCCAGCTCCTGGCCAACCTTGAGGATTTCTCCCGGGTGGTTGAGGCGTGCCCACGACATATCGGTGACGTGGAGGAGGCCATCGATGCCATCGAGATCGACGAAGGCACCGAAGTCCGTGATGTTTTTGACCGTGCCCTTGATCTTGTCTCCGACGGTAACTCCGCCGAGAAATTTCTGACGCTTCTCCGAGCGCTCCTGCTCGATGATCTCGCGACGGCTCAGAACGACGTTCTTGCGGTCCTCGTTGAGCTTGACGATGCGGAAGTCGTAAACGTTGCCAACAAATTGCTGGAGATCCTTCGGGGGGATGATGTCGATCTGGGAAGCTGGGAGAAACGCTTCGACGCCCACATTGACCATGAGTCCGCCTTTGACGACCGAGCGAACCTTGCCCTTGATGAGTCCGGTGCCATTGAAGACACCGACGATTTTTTCCCAATTCTGGCGCTGGGCGGCCTTTTCCTTCGAGAGGACAACCATGCCCTCGTCATTCTCCAGACGTTCGAGAAGAACCTCGATCTCGTCTCCGACTTCGACGTCGTCCGGATCTTCAAACTCGGCGGCGGGGATGACTCCCTCGCTTTTGTAACCGATGTCCACGAGAAACTCCCGGGGTCTGACTTCAAGGATGTGTCCCTTGACGATACTTCCTTCGCGATAATTCTTGATCGAGCTTGCGATCAATTCCTGCAGTGCTGGCATGATGTTGATGGTTCCTGTTGAATGTTCCGCCACCTACGTTAGACTACTGCAGGCGTGCAACCCTTCTGGTGCGGGCGGGTTTGCGATCCTAGCGAAAGCAGCCGGGTTGGCAATCACTTATTTCCAGTATTTTTCCACGAAGCGACAAGCCTCAGAATCCGAACTGATCGCCCCAACCGTTGCGCAACAGATTTTTCGCAGTTGTCGGGAGAGAGTGGCTGGGTAGTCTGAGGTTCAGATGACAGAAAACCAAATGAGTCAGGATGGAATCATCGAGATCCTGGAGAACATTGCCCGCTTGCTCGATCTCAAAGGCGAAAACCCCTTCAAAGTCCGAGCCTATCGCAATGCCGCCCGTGCCCTCGAAACGCTCTCCGAGCCACTGGCCACGGTGATTGCCGAGGATCGACTCGAAGCCGTCGACGGCATCGGCAAGGCGACCGCTGAGAAAATCGCGACGCTCGCCACCACCGGCAAGCTTGCTTACTACAGCGAGCTCCGCGAGGAATTCCCACCCGACATTTTTACTCTTTTCGAACTTCAGGGACTCGGGGCAAAGAAAATCAAGGTTCTCTGGGACTCCCTCAAAATTCATTCCATCTCGAAACTCGAGCGCAAATGCCGGGATGGCTCGGTTGCTGCCCTTCCCGGCTTCGGCGAAAAGACGGCGGCTAACATCCTGAAGGCCATCGAGCACCACAAGAAGAATGCCGACCAATTCCGGATCGGAGACATCGCGGCCCTCGCCGATCAATTCCTCGAAGACCTTCGCGCCCAGCCGCACGTCACCTTCGCGCAGATCGCGGGGAGCTACCGGCGACGGAAGGAAATCGTTCGCGACCTCGACTTTATTGTTTCATCGCGCCACCCGGACGAGGTCTCGGAGTTTTTTACCACCCATCCCCTCGTCGAGTCCGTTCTCGCGAAAGGCGCCACGAAAAGCAGCGTGATTCTGAAAAATGGAATCCAATGCGACCTCCGGGTCGTCACCGCGGAGGAGTATCCGTTTGCCCTCAATTACTTCACCGGCAGCAAAGAGCACAACGTGCGTGTCCGCTCCCGAGCCCTCTCGAAGGGATGGTCGCTCAACGAATACCGGTTCAGCGTGGCCGAGGGCCGGGACTTGAAGGAGCCGTTGCCGGAAGTCCACGAGGAAAACGACATCTATCGTTCGCTCGGACTCGAACCCGTGGCTCCGGAACTCCGCGAGGACCGTGGCGAAATCGAGGCCGCGGAAAAATTCGAGCTCCCCACCCTCATCGAATGGCAAAACCTCCGCGGCACATTCCACAACCATACGAACGAAAGCGACGGCCGCGCGACCCTCGAGGAAATGGCCGCGGCCGCCAAAGAACTCGGCCTCGAATACCTCGGGATCGCCGACCATAGCAAAAGTTCGTTCCAAGCCCACGGACTAGACGAAAAACGCCTCGCCGCCCAAGTCGCAAAGATTCATGCCTTGAACTCCGAAGACGACTCACTCCGAATCTTCAGCGGAACCGAATGCGATATTCTCAAGGACGGCTCGCTGGATTTTTCGGACGACGTCCTCGCCTCGCTCGACTACGTCGTCGCCAGCGTTCACAGCTCGTTCACGCTGAGCGAATCTGAGATGACGGCCCGCATCATCCGCGCGATGGAGAACCCCCACGTCACCATGCTCGGTCACCTCACCGGCCGCCTCCTCCTCACCCGCGATCCCTATGCGGTCAACATCCCGGCCATCCTCGACGCCGCCGCCGCGACCGGAACGATCATCGAGCTCAACGCCAATCCCAAGCGCCTCGATATGGACTGGCGTTGGTGGCCGCTCGCCCGCGAGAAAGGCGTGCGCTGCTCGATCAATCCCGACGCCCACTCGACCGAGGGCCTCCACGACCTCTTCTTCGGCATCGGAGCAGCCCGCAAAGGCTGGCTCACCAAAGCCGACGTCATCAACACCCTGACCCTCCCGCAAGTGGAAAAAATCCTCACCCAAAAACGCAACGGCGCGCCTCGCGCCCTGCCGGCTTAGAAAAAACCTACCACCGCCCGAGGTCATCGAATCGGTTCACGCGAAAACCCCGTGGTGTCGGCGACGGTGTGGCTTTTGCCTTCGATTTGGGCGCACCCGGGGGTTCGACAGACTTCGACTCGTCCACCGGCCCACGGAGGCTTTCTCCCAAGGTGTAGGTATTCACCTCCACCGGAGCACTGCGACCGCCTCCCGAAAGTTTTCGGCGCGAGGCGATAAAGGCACTCGGACGGAAGTAGTTGACCAGATCTCGCGGAAAAGACGAACGATTGATCCCGATGCGCAGATTTTTCCGAACCTCAAAATGAAGATGCGCAACATACATGCCGCGATTCGTTCCAATGGTGCCCACCTGCTGGCCTTTCGACACCTGCTGCCCCTCTCGGACCAGAATTTTGTTGAGATGGGCATACATCGAATCCACCGTCTGAAGTTTCCCGTTCTCGACGAAGAGGTGGCGGATTAGGACGACATTTCCCCACCCCATCCGGGCATCGCGGGCGAAGGTCACGATGCCGTGCCCGATGTTGTAAACCGGAGCGCCCAAGTCGCTATTCCCCCCGGCCAATCCATTCCAGTCCTCGCCCGGATGATAGGAGAGAAACCCACGGGACATGTAATACCCCTCCGCATCCGGCTTCCCTACAGGCTGGTCAAATCCATCAGCAACCCGGGTGCGAGCGAGATTGGGCTGTGGGGCAGCGACCAAGGCCGCCACAAAAACAAAAATTAAGATCCAAAAAACGCGTGGCGCCATCTCGATTGGAATTCTACCCGTCCGGGCTGTCCGGTGCAACCCCACCTTGTCTGCTCCGGCCGGGTTAACGTGTCGCAGACAACTCTGCGAATCCGTCGAGGACGATCTGCGACCAGGTCTCGAATTGGTCGCGTCGGGCAAGAAGTTCATCCCGTGTGCCGAACCCAAGATCCGCAATCGCTTTCTCTCCCGCTCGCACATCCGCGTTCTCGAGTTCGACCAAGTGGACGACTCCCAGGTGGACCCGCCCGACCTCGGTCGAGTCGTCATTGATCAGGGCCACCACGCGTTCCTGGAATCCGCCACCCAACACCAGTTCTTCGGAGATTTCACGTCGGACGGCGGCATGGTAAGCCGAGACATCGAAGGAAAAAAGGCTCTCATCCGAGTCATTGATATGACCGCCGATCCCGATGGATTCTTTCGCCACGAGGCGCTTTTCCCCGGACTTCGATCCTCGCGTGTAGTGGAGGATTTTTCCGCCGTGGCAGAAGACAGCATAGGGAATGATTTGCTTGAGCGAGGGATCATTCTCAGCCGAGGAGCGGGCCACAAAAAAGTTGTTCTCCCGTTTTAAAAACTCGCCGAGATAGCTTTCGACCTGGCTGGACAATCCTTGAAAACTTCCCAGCTGATCAAAAAGCTGGCGGCGGACGACGAGTATTTGCTCTTCAGACTTTGACATGAAGAAGGAGTCTGGACGCTTCTCGATTTCTGATAAAGCGAAATTGCCAATTTTTGCCTTTTACGCAACATCCGCAACAAAATCCTTGTGCCCGACGCATTCGCGCCATAGAACTCCCACTCATGAAGTTGCAACGTGTTTCACTCGACTACATTGCCAAGCTCGCCGGGGTCCACAAGGCAACGGTCTCCCGGGCGTTGCGTAACCACCCGACGATCCCGGTGGCCACACGCCTCCGCATCCAAGAAATCGCCAAGCGCGAGGGCTACCGCCCGAATCCGCTCGTCGCCATGTATCAGGCTCAAGCCCGGTCGAATCGCCCGAACGCGATGCAGTCCGCGCTGGCATGGATCAATGACTATCCGAATCCGACCTGCTGGCAGGATTTTCCCTGGCTCCGTGGTTACCTTCAAGGAGCCCGCGACCGTTGCGAGGCTCGCGGATTCCGCCTGGAGGAAATTCCAATCAATGCCACCCCGGGAGCATCCGGCGCAGAGGTCGTTCGCATCTCCGAGATCCTGAAAGAGAAAGGCATCTTCGGGGTCATTCTCCCGCTCATGCTGCATCAGGAATTTGTCATGGAAGAGTGGGCGGACTGCGTGATTGCGCTCATCGGGAGCGGTATTCAGACCACCGTGGCTCGTGTGCCCACGGTCTCACGATTTTATCCTCAGGGGTTCCCGATAGCCGACCGCGATTTCTACTTCAACCTCCGCCTCGCCTTCCAGAAAGTTCGCCAATTGGGATACACGCGCATCGGGTTTATCTACAGCCGGTATCTCGACAGCGAGTCGGAAGGCCGGGCGCAGGCCGCTTACCTCGTCGAGCAGATGAATCTGCCCGAGGTCGATCGGGTCCCGATTCTTTTCCTCGAACGCTTCAAAGAGGGACGTCCGGCGGCGTTCGACCGCTGGATGGAGAGCCACAAGCCGGACTCGATTATTTCGATCAACCCGGTCGTCAGGGATTGGGTCGAGGAAACCGGGCGTTCGGTTCCGGGCGATTGCGGCCTCGTCAACCTCAACGTCGTCGACGACGTCGAGAACTGGAGCGGGATTCGCGAGAACCATGAATTCATCGGCGCGGCCGCCGTCGACCTGTTGATCGGTCAACTGAGCCGAAACGAAATTGGCGTTCCCCGGCAGCCAGCGAAGGTTCTTATTCCCGGCGAGTGGCACGAGGGCGGCACACTCCGCAGTCCCTCGTCGGTCGCCACCGAACGACGCTAGGAATTCCCCACTCTACATGTGGGCGATGATATTATCACCAAACTCGCTGCACTTGATCTTGGTCGATCCCTCCATCAGGCGGGCAAAGTCGTAGGTCACCCGCTTGCTCGAAATCGCTCCGTTGAGGCCCTTGATGAGAAGGTCCGCAGCTTCGGTCCAACCAAGGTAACGCAGCATCATTTCTCCGGAGAGGACGACCGAGCCGGGGTTGACGACATCTTGGTCGGCATATTTCGGTGCCGTGCCATGGGTCGCCTCAAAGATCGCGTGGCCGGTGAGGTAATTGATGTTTCCGCCGGGAGCGATTCCGATCCCGCCGACCTGGGCCGCCAAAGCATCGCTAAGGTAGTCGCCATTGAGGTTTGGCGTCGCGATGACGTCAAAATCGGTCGGCCGCGTGAGGACCTGCTGGAGGGCAATGTCCGCGATAGAGTCTTTGATCACCAAACCCTCGCCGCGCAGGCCAGCCGGGATCTTGCACCACGGGCCACCATCGATCTCGACGGCACCGTATTCGTTTTTGGCGAGTTCGAAGGCCCAATCGCGAAACGCTCCGGACGTAAATTTCATGATATTGCCCTTGTGAACAATCGTCACACTCTTACGGCCGTGCACGATGGCGTGCTCGATGGCGGCGCGGAAAAGCCTCTCGGTCCCGGGTTTGGAGATCGGCTTGAGCCCGACTCCGACAAGATCGATGTGCTCGGCACCAAATCGGATTTTTTTGAATTCCTTCGGGTAGTTATCTTTGAGCCAGTTGAGCAGACCCAGGGCGGGCTCCGAGCCGGCGGCAAAATCAATGCCGGCATAGATGTCCTCGGTATTTTCGCGGAAGATAATCATGTCCACTGCCTCGGGATGTTTGACCGGGCTGGGAACCCCAGTGAAATACTGGATCGGGCGAAGGCAAACGTAGAGGTCGAGCAACTGACGCAGCGCAACATTGAGCGAGCGGATGCCGCCGCCCACCGGGGTTGTCAACGGGCCTTTGATGCCGACGAGATATTCTTGGAAGGCCTTGATCGTGTCGTCGGGAAGCCAGTTGTCGAACTTCTCCTTCGAGGCCTCCCCGGCGAAAACCTCGAACCATGAAATTTTCCGTTCGCCGGAATAAGCCTTCTCAACGGCCGCATCAAAGACCCGCACGCTGGCGGCCCAGATGTCGCGCCCGGTCCCGTCGCCCCGAATGAAAGGGATGATGGGGTTTGCAGGGACGGTGAGCTTTCCTTCGGAGATCGTGATCGTTCCGCCAACAGGAGGAGTGAGGTTTTCAAATGCCATGCGAATGGAATTACGGGCTCGGAGCCCGGAGGAAAAGAAAATATCGCTTCTCACGTTTGCCAACTTCCTCGAGAACCGGAGGCGGCAGATCGCGGAATGCGGCCAGGAGCCGCTCGGAAACAAAAAGAGCATCGATCTTCTTCTCATTCCAAGCCTGCGCCGCGTCTTCGGGGCGGAGAAATTTTTTTCCGTCCGTGTAGAGAATCAATCCTTCGTCATTTCCTGCCACGACGCCGAGTGAGCGTCCCGTCGATAAATCTCGAACGGCGTTCCCGAGCGTCACGAGGCGGGCGGACTTTTCGTGGTATCCGATCCAGACGATCCCGGCAAAATACGCACCCCAGAAAATCAACGCGAAAACCATGGCGGCGCCGACCCAGGCACGCACCCGGGTTCCACACCGACAGGCCGCGACCATCGCCACGACGAGCAGACAAAACGGCGGAATCACCGGGTAAATGCGATCCACCCGTTTGGACGGAATCACCGTCATGCAAACCAGCCCGCCCAAAGCCCAACACAGCAACCAAAGGGTGGCAGGGTCGCGTCGGATCGCCGTGCGAACATTTCGCGACGCCAGCGGCAACGCCATCACGAGCAGACTCCACGGGAGAAATTTGTGGATCAGGTGGGGAAAGTAAAACCAGATCGGTTGCTGCCGTTCGTGGGCCTTCAGGCTCTGGTCGAACCGACTGAAAAACTCGCGCACGACCACATCATTATAGAACTCGCGATTCGTCATCAGTCCATACACTCCCCACACAAGAAAAACCGCCAGCGGCAGCACCCACGTCCACCATCCGCTCCAGACTCTTCCTCGCTCGCCCCGGGGCGCGAGCACCGCGTAAGCAACGATCCCGGGAATCAGAAACGCATAAATGATCGGACCCTTCGTCAGCAAGGCCGCGAGCATGGCGAGGGCAAACATCCAACGCTCGGACATCTCCCACTCGGAGCCGTCGCGGATTTTCCGTAAAATCAACCACCCGCACAGGAAAATCCAGAGCGTCAGCATCATGTCCGTGCGCACCAGGGTCGAGACGCGCGGCGTGAGAAAATTCAAACCAAACGCCGCCGCCGCGAGCAACGCCCCGCCATCCGGCAGCATCGACCGTCCCTCGCGCATGAGCAGAGCCAAGAGCACGAGCGAGCATAGAAATCCCGGAAGCCGCCACGCCAGCTCCCACGAGCCAGTGAACGAATAAACCGCCAGCGAAATCCAGCCGGCCAGTGGCGGCTTGGTGGCCGTCCCCCCGCGAGGAACATGCTGGTAGAGCCAGTCGCCACCTTGCGCTATCTCGTAGGAAACATAGGCCTGCTTGGCCTGATCGTATTCATCGAGATTCCACGGCAGATTGCCGAAGGCGCACAAAATCACGATCACACCAAGGATCCACCGCTTGAGAATCTGGGACGAGATCAGCGGAGCGAATGGTTTTTCCAACCGCTCGGAAAATGACATAGCCACCGTGCTCATGCCTCGGGAAGCCGGAAGATCCGATCGACCATGACTCCTCCCGTCCGGCCGATCCATTGCCACACGATACACGCGACACCCGACGCGAGGAACACGGACACGACAATGTCCGAAGGATGATGAGCGCCAATTGCGAGGCTTGACCAAATCACCAGCCCAGCCCCCGCAATGGCAACCGCTCCCCACAGCGGTGCGCCCAACATGATAACAACCGCAAATCCGACGGCCGTCGCGGTGTGACCGGAGGGAAACGAGTTGAAGCCGGAGTTCCCGATCGTGATCTTTCCCTCATGCCACGGGCCATAGAATCCCTGCTCGATCCGCGGGCTCTCCCGCGGTCGGGTGCGGCCGGTCGTGAGACGGGAAGCATTGGCCAAAATCCCCGCGACCGTCGATGCGATCATGGCGGCCGCCAAAATCCGCATCCACTTCCGATTCCGCCGCCAGCGAGCCACCGCGAGCGCGACCGCCGCCGCCGCCATCAGCGGAGGCCAGTCGCCAAGCTTTCGCACAGTGGAATGGAACCGATACTCCGCCGACTTCTTCCAGCCAGGACCCTGCGAGGCGACAATCTTCTCACGAATCGGCATATCGAGCCGAAAAGCCATCCACACGGCGAGTCCGGCAACGATCGTCACGACAACGAAAAGAGGCCACTTCCAAGACATCCGCGGACTATACCTCCCGAGCGCTGGTTGCCAATCGGATTGAACAACGCAAAAAAGGTGCCCTACACCGAGGGAGCGGAACTCCCCGGCGCGACCCGTGTGAAGTTTTTCTTGGTGGTGTCGCAGTTTATCAATCCGCTGCTTCCCTTTGTAAGTAGGACCAGATAGACCTCCCAGAAGGCCCAGTGAAAGTTCGAAACAAACTGATTCTGATTGTCAGCGTGAGTCTTTTGCTGACGGCAGTCCCCGGAATCGTCCTGCTTTACTTTTTTGCGGAGCGGAACGCGATGATCGTGGAGAAGGACCGGATCACAAACTCTGTCGAGAAGACGCTGGCGTTTTCCACGCAACGCTTCGCCCAGAGCGAACCCAAGCTCTCATCGTTTGCCCGTCTCCTCGAGGCGTCGTTGGCTCAGCCCGTTGATCCGGGGGAAACCGCGGAGTTTTACAGGCGATTCGAGCTCAATCCCGACGGCGTCTGGCGCAATCGGCTCGTGGATTACAACGGAATGACCGAGTCCGGCCTCTTCCTGCCCACCAATCCGCAGGAGGACGACGCGCAAAGGGTTCGGCACTTACGCATCAAAAAGGCCATGGATATCTTCGGAGCGGCGGCCGCCAAGCCCTTGGAGAATATCTGGTATCTGTCGCCGCATCGCAGCGAGGTCATTTTTGACACCACCTTTCCGAACTTTGTTTTCGATCAGGCGGCGACCAACGACTACACTCAAATGCCTTGGGTGACCTACACCTCGCCGGAGCTCAATCCCGGCCGCACCCTCCGCTTCACCCCGGCGCTCTTCGACCCGGTGCCGAAGGTGTGGATGGTCAGTGCGATCTATCCGCTTTATCACGATGGACACTGGCTCGGATCTTTACGTGAGGACATGCAGTTGACGAACGTTTTAGCCGCCCTGTTTGGCAAGAACGACGGTCACCCAGGCACCCAGCATTTCCTGCTCGACGGGGCGGGGAACTACGTGTTGGCCGGCCAGTGGCAAAAGCAGCTGGAGGCGACCCCGGAGACGTTTAAGCCGGATTGGCGGGAGACTCCCGAACTCGCGACCATTCTTTCATCGTCCCTCGAGAAAACGCCTCGCGTGCTGAGCGATCGGGTCCTGATCGACGGACGCAGATACCTGGCTGTCGGGGCCATGTTTGAGCCACTGGTTTGGCGCTATTTCCAGTTGGTCCCGATTGACGAGGTGCTCGCCCCGATGCGCCAGATGTTCTACGGCGTAGTTGGCATCTTCTTTGTGGTGACCATGGCGGGCGCGCTCACGGTGGGAGCGGGGGTCGGCAATGATATTGGTCGCCGCGTGACGCTGCTGGGTGATGCGATGAAGGCCTAAACTGGCGAAAACTCCACCCGCATTGCCGGCCAGATTAAAGGATCGGACGAAATCGCGACGGCAGCCCGGGTGTTTGATTCCATGGCGGACGAGATCGAGCATGCCTCCGCCGAGCGCAAAACCGCGCAGGCCCAACTGCAGCGTTCGGAGGAGATGTGGCGATTCGCGCTCGGGGGCGCGGGCGACGGCGTCTGGGACTGGGACGCGTCCTCCGGTTGCGTCGAGTTTTCCCATCAATGGAAGGCGATGCTGGGGTATTCTGAGGAGGAGATTCCCAATCGTTACGAAGCGTTTGAGGAGCGAGTTCATCCAGACGATCTGCCGGCGGTGCTTGCCGCGCTTGAGCCCTGCTTTAGTGGCAACCAGGGAATGGTTTCGAAGGATTTTCGCATGCGCTGCCGGGATGGTTCCTACAAGTGGATTCTCTCGCGCGGCATGGTGGCGAGCCGCACCCCAGACGGAAGACCGGTGCGGATTGTGGGAACGCACACCGATGTTACCGAGCGAATTCTGGCCACGGAGGCGATCCGAGAGGCAAAGGAGTTGGCCGAGCGCACGGCCAAAGCGAAATCGGATTTCCTCGCGAGCATGTCCCACGAGATTCGCACGCCGATGAACGCCATCATCGGAGTCTCGGAACTCGCAGTCGATCTGCCGATGTCGCCGGAATTGCGCGACTATCTGGAAAAAATCGCGGCCTCCTCTCAATGCCTTATGGGCATTCTGAATGATATTCTGGATTACTCAAAACTTGAAGCCAATGGCATGTCGATTCTGGCCGCCCCCTACCGGTTAGATAACCTTATTGCGACGTTGCGCGACATCTTCGAGGAACGCGCCCTGTCGAAGCAGGTCAGTTTTTGCATCGATGTGGCCAACGGAGTGCCTCGTGGGTTGGTGGGCGACGCCCTGCGCCTTCAGCAGGTGCTGTCCAACCTGCTGAGCAACGCCGTGAAGTTCACCGCACGGGGACACGTTGCCCTGCGGATCACAACGCTGCCTCCGACCGGGCAGAGTGAAGGCGGCGACCCATCGCCCGAGTCCTCCGATCCCCCAAAAACAGTCCGCTTGGCCTTTACGGTGGAAGATTCGGGCATCGGAATTGCGAGCGAGGACCTCGATAAACTTTTCAAACCCTTCGCACAGGTAGACACCTCCGCGACACGCCGCTTTGGCGGCACCGGACTCGGACTGTCGATCAGCCAAAAGCTATTGAAGCTGATGGGATCGGAATGCGCCGTCAGCAGCACACCCGGCCTGGGCACGGTTTTTCGTTTTGAAATTGATCAGGGAGTTTCCGAAAATGCCGCGGACGTGGTCGAAGACGATGGCCGCCACCGCCTCGCGGTCGGGCAATTGCGCGCGAGATTGAGGGAGGCGGGGGAAGGATTGCGAGGGATTCGGGTGCTCGTTGTCGAAGACAATCTCGTCAACCAAATGGTCGTGTGTAATTTCCTGAAACTTGCTGACATTGAACCCGTAGTCGCCAATAACGGTCGAGAGGCTCTGGATCGGCTGGAGGCCGAGTCCTACGATGCGGTTTTGATGGATGTAAACATGCCGGTTATGGGCGGAATCGAAGCTACGAGGTGCATCCGCGCGCGGGAGAAATTTGCGCGACTTCCGATCATCGCCCTCACGGCGGGCGTGACACCAGAGGAGCGGGAAAAATGTCTCTCCTCAGGTATGGACGATTTCCTCACCAAGCCGGTGAGGCCGGATATCCTGATCGAGGCGCTGCGGTGCCGGGTGGGAGGAATCCCGAGCCCGACGCGGAATCCGCAAACGTCTTCCCCGGCGAGATTTTTGCGGAACCGTCCTGGCTTTGATCCAGAACGCCTGGCCTGGCTCAAGGGCGACGACCCCGCCGCCCTCGATGTCATTTTGTGCGACTTTCATGAATCGCTGCCCGGTCACGCCCGGAGCATTGTTCAACTCATCGAAACGGGCGACTCAGCCGCGGCATGCGTCGAGTTGCATCAGTTGAGGGGAGTTGCCGGTAATGTGGGAGCCACGGCCCTGCAGGAGGCCTGTCAAACCTTGGAAGATGCGCTCAAGCGGGGGCCGGTTCCCGGGCCGGATCTTCTGGAGGATTGGTCCAAGATCTACGAACAAACCCTGCGCGCCCTGGGGGATTTGCAGGCCCACCGGCTGGCTGCAGATCGAGAAGATGAATCTGTTTAAAGCCACCTTCAGCTATGGACGCCAGAAGAATGCCTTTTAAAATTTTCGGGCGGTGTCCCGGCGGTCCCGGAATCTTACCGGCATGAAGAATTCGCCCGTGCATTTGGATCGAGGCATCTTCAAATAAGGGCCGCCCGGGAGCGGGAACGAAGAACGCCGACAACCAATCCTTCGCTTGCCAAGGCCGTGGCGATGGGGCACCAAGTCGCCTATGCAACCTTGTCGATGGCGTTTGCGTTTTGGCCCGACCCCTCCGGCTGTCTACAATATTAAGTTCACAAGCTATGAAAGCTAGATTCCCAATTCTTGCCGTGTTCCTCGCGGCCGCGTCAATCCATGCGGAGCCTGATGCTTCCGAAGGGTATAAAAAAGAAATCCAAGTGACGCCCTTGCTGCGCACCCAGACCACCGTCGCGGGCCAGCCGATCGTGTATCCCAAAACCACCGAGGCTCAAGTCACGTCCGTTTTCGTCGAGATTCCCCCAGGCGCGCAAACAGGCTGGCACAAGCATCCGTTTCCGTGCTTCGCCTACATTCTTTCCGGCTCGCTGGATCTCGAAATCGAGGGCGGCAAAACCGTCCGCCTCACTGCGGGTCAGGCCATGGCCGAGAGCATCGATGTCCTTCACAATGGAACAAACTCGGGAACCGAACCGGTCAAGCTCGTCATGTTCGTCATGGGCGAAAAGGACAAGCCTTTCACCGAACGGGAGAGCAGGTAACCCATCTCCCTGGTCAGGCATCGTATATTGACGTTCGCCGGGACTTTTCGCCGGTATGGGACGAGGCCGGAAGAGTTGCCCGATCTGCCAGTCACCGGCTATGGAAACTCCAGCTTCCACCTCGAAACTCCGGGCCAACGCCCCAGAGGGCCGAAAGCGATTTCCTATCAACAAAAAAGATGCGCCGTCGCAGATCCCGCGCTAGGTATCGTCGATGAATCGGTGGATGGCTGGATACGAGGGCTCGCTGGCAGCGGACGCGCTGGCGATGCCGGTCCATTGGTATTATGACCGCGGTGCCCTGAGGCGGGATTATGGGACCGTAGATCATTTCATGGCTCCGCGAAATCCTCACCCCGGCAGCATTTTGTGGCGCTCCACCTATGAGTCGCGAAACGAAAAAGGCGATATTCTGCGCGAGCAGGCCCGATACTGGGGCCAGCGGGAAATTCATTATCATCAATTTCTCAAAGCCGGAGAAAACACGCTCAACTACCGGTTGGCTGCCGAGCTTTTCGACTTCGTGAAACAACAGGGCCGCTATGATGCCGACGCTTGGCTGGAGCGTTACATCGCCCGGATGCTGGAGCCGGGCTGGCATCGCGATACCTACTTGGAGGAGTATCATCGCGCCTTCTTCACCCGCTATGCCGGGGGGAAACCACCACGGAAGTGCGGGATCAGCGACGAGCACATCGGCGGACTTGCTACGGTCCCGGCTCTTTGTGCGGCACTGGAAGGCACGCCGCGTGAGGACTTGCGGGCCATCGTGAAAAAGCATGTCGGGCTCACTCACGCCCACGCCAATGTCCTGCGAGCGGCGGATGGCTTGGTCCGACTGCTGTGGGCTCTTGCCGAGGGCAAGTCGCTGCGGGAGGCGATCCGGCGGGAAACAGGCGATTGGATTTCGGGAAACAAGGCGGAGTCTTGGCGCGATCAGCCGGATGAACACGTCATCGGCCAACGTTTCAGCCCGGCCTGCTACATTGCCGAGGCGATGCCTGCGGCACTCTATCTTGCCTGGAAATATCATGATGATTTCACGGGCGGCATCGTCGCCAATGCCATGGTCGGTGGAGATAATTGCCATCGTGGCGCGGTGGTCGGCAGTTTGTTGGGCGCGGCCAGCGGCGTGATTCCCGGGAAATTCTCCGCCGATGCTCGCAGGTGACGCCATCTTCCGTGAGCACCCGGACCGTTGTCGGGTCTGCGCACTTCCATTGCCAACCAGGGACGACGACAGCGGAATTTGCTCGCGGCGTTGCGCGGCCCGGAAAAGAGAAAGCACTGCCATCGCTGCTGATGCTGCGGCGATCAAAGCCCGTATTCTTTCGGAAATTGTTAGACTCAAGCCGGGAACGACCGTCTGCCCGGGTGAGTTAGGCCACCGCATTCTGCCGGAGACGGAGCAGCCGCTCAACCTACTGAGGCCGCTGGTCTATGAGCTGGCCGCTGCGCGAAAACTCCGTCTGCGGCAAAAAGGTGAGGTCGTGCTTTGGCAAAAAATTCGTGGGCCGTTCCGCGTGGGACCTGCGTCCTAGCGCGGCGGGCCCGGGACGATGACAGACCTGAAGAATCGCGGGCTCTCCATCAAACAATGGGGATGAGGGAGGAAAGGAGGCAGAATGAGAG
>JBMOHW010000026.1:0-24057 GCA_049317665.1 Terrimicrobiaceae bacterium
CGAGGGAGAGTGGCATCGGGAGTGTGAATTTGGGAGTGAAGCCTAGTGAAGTTCTTCAACGAGGGCGTCGGTGGTCTTTCCGTTAACGGTGATCCGGAGTCGTTGATGGCGACCGCTCGGAGAGGGTGCCGGCTCGGCAGGCTTCGGTGCTGGTGGGGTGACGATCGATCCGGGGTTTTTAATGAGTTTTTCGTATTCCATGGGGAACATGGCGAAGAGGACGACGGCTTCGTCGGTGGTCGGGAGACCCTTGTCTGCGAGTTGCTTCCGGAACTCTTCGACTTGGGGCTTCAGTCCATCGGCGGGACGGGCCGTGAGCGGGGACTTGCCGGTGTTTTTTTCTGCAAGGGCACGCACCTCGGGATCCACCGGCCCCGGGGTCTTGCCGTAGAATCCCAGGATGATGTCCATCGCGGCCGGGGAGAAGTTTTTCCACCGTCCGAACTTCACATTCAGCATGGCTTGGGTGCCGACGATTTGGGAGATCGGGGTGACCAGCGGAGCCCAGCCAAGGCACTCGCGCACGTGGGGGATCTCTGCGAGGACCTCGTCGATGCGGTCTGCCATTTTGAGATCTTTGAGTTGAACGCGGAAGTTCGAGAGCATACCCCCGGGAACCTGATAAACGAGAGTGTCGCTATCCACCACTTCATTGGCGTGGGAGGTAAACGCGGAAAGTTCCTTGTAAATCCCGGTAAAGTATTCGCGGAGTTCCGCGAGCTTTTTCCGATCGTAGTTGGGCTGGCGGGTGTTGCCGTCAAGCAGGGCCAGCATCCGAAGCGTGTCCGGCTGCGAGGTGCCATTGGCGAATGGCGCGATGGAAGTCTCGACGGCATCGACCCCGGCGTCGGTCGCCGCCAAATACGACGGTGCGGCGAGGCCAGCCGTGTCGTGGCTGTGGAGCGTGACCGGGAGACCGGTGAGTTTTTTGATTCCAGCCACAAGCTCGGCCGCAGCATGTGGTGTGATGACGCCCGACATATCTTTGATGCCGATGGATTGGCAGCCGAGGTCTTTGAGTTCCGCAGCGAATTTCACAAAGGCCTCGGTGGTATGAACAGGGCTGGTGGTGTAGCAGATCTCGCCGCGGGCGTGTTTGCCGGCTTTGTTCACGGCGGCAATCGCCGGAGCGAGATTGCGGGCGTCATTGAGTCCATCGAAGACCCGGAAAACTTCAATTCCGGCCTCGGCCGTGCATTTGACGAAAAGCTCGACGACGTCATCCGGGAAGCACTTGTATTGAACGATGTTCTGCCCGCGGAGGAGCATGCCCTGCGGGGTGTTTGGTGCAACCTTGCGCAATTCGCGGACGCGGTCGAAGGGCTGCTCACCGAGAAAGCGCATGCAGGTATCGATCGTGGCGCCACCCCATGTTTCCAGCATTCCAAAACCCAGGGAATCCAGAATCGGTGCAGCCGGAAGCATCTGACTCGTGCTCATGCGAGTGGCCGCCATGGACTGGTGCCCATCGCGGAGAACAGTATTATTGAAGACGATGGTTTTCATTTGTTATTAGAATTTCTAATATCTTGCTAAGTTTTTGCAAGAGGAGAATTTTTGAATTTTTCCCCCGAGAGTGTTTCAGAGAGAGCTCAGGCATTTCCCGCCGGTCGGTCTCCGAAGATTGCCGAGCCGACACGAACCATCGTCGCTCCCTCGGCGATCGCCGCCTCGAAGTCCCCGCTCATTCCCATGGATAAGTCCGGCAGTGGAACTCCGGCGCGGGTCTCCAACTCTTCGCGAAGCCCTCGAAGCTTGGCGAAATACGGACGCGATTTCTCAGGATCCTCATCGTAAGGCGCCATCGTCATAAGGCCGCAAACCTGCACGCGGGGAAGGGCGAGGAGTTCCTCCCACCGCGCCCGAAGCGTCTCCGGATCGAAGCCGAACTTCGTCTGTTCCCCGGAGACATTGACCTCGAGGAGGACCCGGGGAAATAGTCCGAGTTCTGCGGCGATGCGATCCATTTGACGGGCCACGTCGGGATTGTCGACACCGTGGAGGAGATCAAAATGGGGCAGGGCCTTCCGGATTTTATTTGTCTGGAGATGACCGATGAAATGCCACCGAATGGCAGAAGGCAGGAGGGGAATTTTTGCGAGAGCCTCCTGAACCCGGCTCTCGCCGAAAACCAACTGACCCAAGTCGAATACCTGACGAATGGCTTCGAAGGGGTGCGTCTTGGAAATGGCAATGAGTTGGACGGATTGCGGATCGCGTCCCGCCCGTTGCGCTGCGGCGGCAATGCGGGATCGGACGGCCTCGAGTTTGATTTCGGTTTGACTCATGAGAAAAAACTGTTCTGGATTCAGCGACTGATATTAGATATACTTATCCACGAGGAGTCGAATGCAAATCCAAACGTTCAAGGTATTCTGTGATCTGGCGGATACGGAAAGTTTTTCCAAAGCCGCCGAGAGAAACGGAATCACGCAAAGTGCGGTCAGCCAGCAAGTGCGCTCGATTGAAGCGCAATTCCGGGTTCGTCTTATTGATCGTGGACGACGTGCTTTTTGCCTGACGCCCGAGGGCCAGGCCTTTCTCGCATCGGGTCGGGAGATTGTCGGGGCCTACGACGAATTGGGCGGACGGATGCAGAAGTTGCAGGAGGTGGTCTCCGGAGAGCTGCGGATCGCAACGATTTTCAGCATTGGGCTGCACGAGCTGCCGCCCTATTTGAAGAGGTTCCGGCGGGAATTTCCGCTGGTCGATGTTCAGATGGACTACCGGAGATCCGCACAGGTCTATGCGTCGGTTCTGGAAAACCGTGCGGATGTCGGGTTGGTCGCTTATCCCGCCTCGCGACGAGGGATCACGGCTTCGGTCTTCTGGAGGGACCGTCTCGTTTTAATCTGTGCGCCCAGCCACCCGTTCGCGGCGCGACGGAAGATTTCGTTTTCCGATTTGCACCGGGAAAAGTTTATCGCCTTCGAACCCGACCTGCCGACACGTCGGGAGATTGACCGACAACTCCGCCAGGCCGGCGCGAAAGTGAAGGTCGCCTTCGAATTCGACAATATTGAGACGGTCAAGCGCGCCGTCGAGATCGAGAATGCCGTATCGATTGTGCCGCGGACGTCGGTGCGGACCGAGATCGAGACCGGGCAGCTCTCAAGCCTTGAGATCGCCGAGCCAGCGATGTGGCGCCCACTGGGCACACTCGTCAAGCGGTCGTCGGCCGGAACGCCCGCTCTGCGGGAGTTTCTGGCGCTTTTGGAGAAGACCGATCTGGGCGGCGAAGGATGTGAACTTGAGGCACCAAAGTTGAAACGGAAAACGAAAAAAGCATGAGAGCATCCATCGGAATCATCGGGGGAAGTGGGCTTTATCAGGTCGAAGGGATCGAGCATGTTACGGACCACACCGTCGAGACGCCGTTTGGCGAGCCGTCGGACCAGATCGTCGGCGGCACACTTCACGGGCGCGAAGTTTATTTTTTACCACGGCACGGGCGGGGTCATCGCATTGCGCCGCACGAGATCAACCACCGCGCCAATATCTGGGCATTGCGCTCACTCGGCGTTCGCTGGATTATCGCGGTGACGGCCGTCGGGAGCCTGCAAGAGCAATACCGACCGCGGGATATCGTGCTGCCGGATCAATTTTTCGATCGCACCAGCCGCCGGGAATTTCACACATTTTTTGGAAACGGAATTGTCGCCCATCCCTCGTTTGCCGATCCCATCAGCACAAACCTGCGGAGCCTTTTAGCGGCGGCCTGCGCGGAATCGGGCCGACCGTTTCACAATGGTGGAACCTATGTGAACATGGACGGACCGGCGTTCTCCACGCGAGCGGAGTCGAACGTCAATCGTCAACTGGGTTGCGACGTGATCGGAATGACAAACCTGCCCGAGGCCAAGCTGGCACGCGAGGCAGAGATTGCGCTGGCAACGCTGGCGATGATCACCGACTACGATTGCTGGAAAGTCGACGAGGAACCGGTATCGGCTGGCGCGGTCATCGGCCACCTCCACGCCAACGTGGGCACCGCCAAAGATATCCTGACACGGGTGATCCCTTCGATCCCCGAAACGCCCGAGTGGCCGGAACACCGGGCCTTGGACGCCGCCCTGGTGACTTCTCCCGAACTTTGGCCGGAGGCGACCGTAAAGAAACTTGGTGTCATTTTGGAACGGTTTGTGCGATAGCTTCGGGATTCCCGACATTATTCGCATGAAAACCCGCCCTTGGATTATTTTCCCCGCGATCGCCGCCCTTCTTCTTTCGGTCGCCTGCCAGTCTGCCCGCACGCAATCGACCAACGGACCTCAAGTCGTCACTGTGCCTGCCGATGAGATGATCAAGCCGCCGTTTGTCGATACGTCTTCGCCGGCGGTCGGGGATTCCACTCCGCCAATGAAGGCTCCTCCGGCCCCGAGCGGGGATAGCGAGAAGCTGGCCTACAACTCGTGCAACGTCGACGGACCATTCATTGCGATGACCTACGACGACGGCCCTCTCCCGGGTCAGACCGACCGCTTGCTCGACATGCTCAAGACTCGCGGCATCAAAGCGACATTTTTCGTCATCGGCCAGAATGCAGAAAAGTATCCGCAACTCATCCAGAGGATGGTTGCCGAAGGGCATGAGGTGGCAAACCATAGCTGGAGTCATCCGCAACTGACGAAGCTGAGCGCCTCCGGCGTCGAAAGCCAAATCGCCCAAACCGATGCGGCGATTGTCAAAGCCGGGGCACCGAAGCCGACCATCATGCGGCCTCCCTACGGCGCAACAAATGCGGCGATCACGCGTCGGATGAATGAAGAATTCGGACAGAAAGTCATCATGTGGTCCGTCGACCCGCTCGACTGGAAATACCGCCGGTCCTCGCATGTGACCGAGGAGATCCTGAAAAACACGAAGTCTGGTTCGATCGTTCTGGCCCACGACATTCACCCCAGCACGGTCGACGCGATGCCGGGGACCCTCGACGCGCTCGCCGCCAAGGGCTTCAAGTTTGTGACCGTCTCCGAGCTTATTGCCATGGACCGCCCGGTCGTCGCGGCACCCAAGGCGCAAACGTCGGCTGCCCGCTGAGAAAAGGTTTCTCAATCCGCGATTGCGGAGGGTGCGAGACAACGCGATAATCGCGATCAATGTCTTTCGATCTCGCGTCCCATTACGAACCCAGCGGCGATCAAGGGCAGGCGATTGAGAACCTGACAAGGTCGCTCCAAGTCGGCAACCGCCACCAGACGTTGCTCGGAGTCACGGGCTCGGGGAAAACGTTCACGGTCGCCAATGTGATCCGAAATCTCGACCGCCCGACACTGATCATGTCGCACAACAAAACCCTCGCCGCGCAGCTCTACAGCGAGTTCAAGCAGTTCTTCCCGAGGAACGCCGTCGAGTATTTTGTCAGCTATTTCGATTACTACCAGCCCGAGGCTTACATCCCGCGGTCCGATACCTACATTGAAAAAGATTCGTCGATCAACGAAGAGATCGAGCGCCTACGGTTGTCGGCGGTCAGTTCGTTGCTGACCCGACGGGACACCATCATCGTGGCGAGCGTCTCGTGCATTTACGGACTCGCTTCGCCCGAGGATTTCCTTCAAATGCTGATCACGATCCGACCCGGGCAGGCCATGACGCGAGAAGCGCTCCTGACCAAGTTGGTCGAGATGCTCTACGAGCGAAACGATGTGGCCTTCGCGCGGGGAAAGTTTCGTGTGCGCGGCGATGTCGTCGAGGTTCATCCCGCACAAAACGACGAGGAGGCCATCCGCATCGAGTTTTTCGGAGACGAGATCGAGCGGATTAGCCAGTTCGATCCCCTCACGGGAACCGTCGCGGCGACCTTGACGACGTTTACGCTTTTTCCTGCGAAGCAATTCGTCACCCCGCACGACAAGCTCAACCGGGCGATGGGGGCGATCCGCCAGGAACTCGATCAACGGATCGTCGAGTTCGAACGCGACAGCAAGTATATCGAGGCGCAACGGATCAAGATGCGCACAGAGTTCGATCTCGAAATGATGCAGGAGATGGGCTTTTGCAACGGGATCGAGAATTACTCGAGGCACCTCACGGGAAGGCCGCCGGGATCGAGTCCCTACACGCTGATGGATTTTCTCCCGAAAGACACGCTGCTCGTCATCGACGAGTCCCACGCCACGATCCCACAGATCGGCGGAATGTTTGCCGGTGACCGATCCCGAAAGTCCGTTCTCGTGAACTACGGATTCCGCCTCCCGAGCGCGCTCGACAATCGTCCGCTGAACTTCGAGGAATTCATGTCCGTCGCCCGGCAGGCTGTCTACGTCAGCGCCACACCCGGACCGTTTGAGATTCGGAATAGCGTGGTGGGGAATACGGCTTGGGTCGCCAATCCAGACAAGTCTTTCTCCGAAGGGAAGGTTCGCCAGCCGACCAAAGCCCCTGTCGCGCAGGCAGCGATCGATGTGGAAACTCCCGGTGCCCCACTGGTCGTCGAGCAAATCATTCGGCCCACCGGCCTGCTCGATCCGAAAATCACCGTGCGCCCGCTCAAAGGCCAGATCGATGCCACAATCGAATACTGCCATCAACGGATCGCTGCCGGAGAGCGAGTGCTCGTTACGACTCTGACAAAGCGGACCGCGGAGGATCTCGCCGACTATCTCCGCGAGATCAAGCTCAAGGTCCGCTACCTGCACAGCGACATCGACACGATCGAGCGCGTGGAGATTCTCCGAGGGCTTCGTGCGGGCGAGTGCGATGTGCTCATCGGGATCAATCTCCTGCGTGAGGGGCTCGACCTTCCAGAGGTTTCTCTCGTCTGCATTCTCGACGCGGACAAGGAAGGATTTCTCCGCAGCCAGACCAGCCTCATTCAGACCGCCGGTCGTGCCGCACGGCACATCAACGGAGAGGTCGTCCTCTTCGCCGACACCATCACCGGCAGCATGCAGGTGCTGCTCGATGTCTGCAACTCGCGCCGTGCCAGACAGGAGGCCTACAACGAGGAACATGGAATCACCCCACGAAGCGTCAAGCGTGCGGTGCAAGAGAGTCTGCACGTGATCCTGAAGGCGCGAGAGGTCGAGCAGGGGATCGTCCGGGAGAGTCCATCGGATTTCGATCTGCACGAACTCGTGCGGGAACTCGAACGGGAAATGTCCGGCGCCGCCGCGAACCTCGAATATGAACGCGCCGCTCTCCTTCGGGATCAGATTCTCGAGCTCAAGAATGGAACTGGCACGGCAAAGATCGAGCCGGTTCGGCGGGGAAAGTATCCGAAGGCGACCCGACGGAAACAGAGCTGAGTCGGCAAGGAATTTCCTTCGCATCCGGTGTGGGATCAGTATTTTTGCGGCGGAATGAAAACGATTGTGATTGGTCACCGGAATCCGGACATGGATGCCATTTGCTCAGCGGTGGCCTATGCGGAGCTCAAGCACTTGACTGGAACACGGGATGTCACGGCGGGTCGCTGCGGGAACACAAACGAACGGATCGATTTCGCGCTGGGAAAGTTCGGGTTCGAGGCTCCCACATTTTTTTCCGATGTTCAGCCGCGGGTCGAGGACGTGATGGAGAACGACGTCGTCAGCGCGCAGGTCGATTCCCCGGTTTACGAAGCGATGACGCAGATCGGCGAGTCGAAGTTTCGCGGATTGCCCGTCATCGATGACAGCCGGCGATGCGTCGGTTTGATCTCCGGATTCAAGCTCGGACAATATCTCTTTCCACCGCTCGATAAGATCTCATCGACACGATTCGTGAACGCGTCGCTGGCCGACATTTGCGCGGCGATCCACGGAAAATTCGTGGCCGGGGGTGGCGACGCAACCGTTCGTGAGTATCAACTCGTGGTCGCAGCCATGCACACGGCGTCATTTCAGAAACGTCTGGGTGAGATCGACCTTGCCGCGACGGTTTTGATTGTCGGCGACCGTTGGAACATCCAGCAACTTTCGATCGAAGCCGGTGTGCGGGCGCTTGTGATCACGAACAACCTCGTCGTGGAAGACGAAATGCTCGCCCTGGCCCGCGAGCGCGGAGTGGACGTGATGTATTCCCCCTACGACACGGCGACGACGGTGCTCCTCGCCCGCGCCGCCGTCACGGCCGGGCAAATGCTTTATTCGGATTTCACCAGCGTGCCAGCCGACATGCCACTACGGGAAGCCCGGCATGAAGTCGCCCTCTCGTCGCAGTTTGCGTTTCCCGTTTTGTCGTCCGATCGTTGCCTCGTCGGCATCCTCTCAAAAAGTGATTTTCTCAAGCCGATTCCGCGGCAGTTGATCCTAGTCGATCACAACGAACTCACCCAGGCTGTTCCGGGTGCGGACGAAATCCCGATTGTCGAGATTCTCGATCACCACCGCATCGGCGTGGCTCCAACCCACCAGCCGATTCTCTTTATGAACCGACCGGTGGGTTCGACATGCACGATCGTTGCAAACTGCTTCCAGCAAGCCGGTATTCCGATTCCGAAAAACATCGCCGGGCTTCTGATGTGCGGCCTGATCTCTGACACTCTCAACCTTACTTCCCCGACGACGACGGATGTCGATCGGACGGTCATGAGCGAGCTCTCGATGCTCAGCGGGGTGACCCCCGGGGATCTTGCATCCGAGATTTTTTCAGTCGGATCTCCACTTCTCACGATGTCCTCCGCTCAGGTCATCACGGCTGACTGCAAGGAATACGTTGAGCGCGGCATCCGGTTCAGTGTTTCCCAAATCGAAGAGCTCAGCTTCTCACATTTTCCGGAGAAGATCTCTGCGCTCGTCGATGAACTGGAAACTTATCGTGCGGCCCACCGTTATTATTTCTCCACCCTGCTCGTCACCGACGTCAACACGCAGAATTCAATCTTGCTCGTGCGCGGATCCGAAAGCTTCACCCGATTGATTGACTTTCCCGACGAAGGACCTTGGGCCTGGAAACTCGACGGCGTCGTCTCCCGAAAAAAGCAGCTCCTCCCTTACCTCACTGGGCTGCTCGCTCGAACGGCGTAGGCTAAGTGTGCAAACCGACCGCGGCGCGAACCCGTGACATGACGGCTTCCGCCACGGCCTGAGCTTTTGCGGCACCTTCCGACAACACACGGTCGACCAAGGCTCTATCTGCGAGGATCTCTGCCCGACGGGTTCGTTGAGAGGCAAAATATTCCCACACACCAGCGAAGAGACGTTTCTTCAAATCCCCATAGCCGACCCCACCGCGCTGGAAGTCGGCCTCCATGGAGGCGTAGTCGTCGGATGTCGCCACAAGTTTGTAGAGTCCCAGAATCGCGGAGTCTGTCGTGGGCTTTGGCTCGTCGACGGGCGTCGAGTCGGTTTTGATGCCCATGATTTTCTTTTTGATCACGTTCTCCGGAGCGAAAATCTCAATCGTATTTCCGTAGCTCTTGCTCATTTTCGCCCCGTCAAGTCCCGGCACCGTGGCGGTATCCTCCCGGATGCTTGGCTCGGGAAGTTTGAAAATCTCACCGAACGTCTCATTCATCTTCACCGCGATATCGCGAGTCACTTCGAGGTGTTGCTTCTGGTCCTTACCCACTGGAACCAGATCGCTATCGTAAATCAGAATATCCGCCGCCATCAGCACGGGATAGGCAAACAGCCCATGCGAGGCCGCGTGACCGCGGGCTGTCTTGTCTTTGAATGAATGGCAGCGCTCGAGCAATCCCATCGGCGTGATGGTGCTCAGGATCCATGCCAGCTCGGTCACGGCAGGCACAGCCGACTGAAGAAAGAAAACCGATCTCGCCGGGTCGAGTCCACAGGCAAGGAAGTCCACTGCCAGTTCACGGGAGTTGGCCCGCAGGCCTGCCGCATCGTGAACGGTGGTCAGCGCATGAAGATCCGCGATGAAGTAAAATGCCTCCCCGCGATCTTGAAGCTCGATCGCCGGCTTCATCATCCCAAAGTAATTTCCGAGATGCGGCGTGCCGGATGGCTGGATTCCTGAAAGAATTCGCATTCCATCAACCCTGTCGAACTCTCTGGCGAAAACAAAGAATTTTTCCGCTCCCGAATCCGACTTGCGCCCGGCGGGCGTATCTTGGAAGTTGGAATAAAAATGTCTGTTAACCCACGTTTGCTAGCTGCCGAGCTCATCCCGGTTCTCGAGAAAGTCGAGTCCGGCCAGCGGATCAGTGAGGATGATGCTCTGGCGCTCTACGCAAGTCGCGACATCAACGGCCTCGGCATGATCGCCAACATCGTTCGCGAGCGGATCAATGGCAACGTCGCCACCTACATCAACAACCGCTACATCAACTACTCGAACGTCTGCATCCTCTCCTGCCAGTTTTGCGCCTTCGGCGCGAAAAAGCGGGAGCCTCATGCGTTCGAGTTGGCGATTCCCGAGATCGTCGAAACCGTTCGTGAGAGCCTCGCGCTCGGCATCACCGAGATCCACATGGTTGGAGGCCTCCACCCGACACTTCCGGGAATTTGGTACCTTGAATTGCTGGATGCCATCCGCTCGGTCGCTCCCGATCTCGTGATCAAAGCCTTCACGGCCGTCGAGATCCGTCACCTTTCCGAGCGCGTCTTCAAGCTCCCGATCGGCGAGACACTCACCCTTCTCCGCGACCACGGTCTTGGCGCAATCACCGGCGGCGGCGCGGAGATCTTCGACCCGGAGATTCGCGAGCAGATTTGCAAAGGAAAAGAGACCGCCGAGGAGTGGGCCGATGTCCACCGAACGTGGCACAAAATCGGTGGCCGGAGCACGTGCACGATGCTCTACGGTCATATCGAGACAGCTGCGCACCGCGTGGATCATCTCCGTCGGCTGCGCGACCTCCAGGATGAAACCGGAGGTTTCACCGGCTTCATTCCCTTCGCTTTCGAGCCGGACGGCGCGCGTCCGGCCCTCCAGGGCATTCGGCACGCGACGGCATTCGAAGAACTCCGCAACCTCGCAATCAGCCGGATCTTTCTCGACAATATTGACCATATCACCGGCTACTGGGTGAGCCTCGGACTTCCCATCGCGCAGCTCTCGCTCAACTACGGAGTCGATGACCTGCACGGAACGATCCAAGAGGAAAAAATCTTTCACATGGCCGGCGCGAGCACTCCGCAGGAACAAACCGTCGCCCGCATGGAAAAGGCCATTCGCGAGGCCGGGCGAGATCCCGTCCAGCGAGACAGCTACTATCGCCGGATGCCGCCCCGGAGTGCCCCGCTGGCCGCCGCCTGATGGATCCCCTGCCGCACGGACTCCGCATCGGCTGCGTGCCCTACCTGAATGCCAGGCCGCTGGTCTGGGGAATCGAAGACCGGGTTTGTTTCGAGGTCCCCTCGGTTTTATCCGATCGATTTGCGCACGGCGAATTCGATGTCGCGCTCTTGCCGGTTTACGAGACGTTCCGGCTCCCGGCCCCGATCGCGGTCGATGGGCTGTCAATTTCTGCGCTCGGCGCGGTGCGAAGCGTTCTGATCGCTCACCAGAAACCACTTTCCGAAACCTCCGAGATCGTCCTCGATCATGACTCACGAAGTTCCTCGAATCTCCTCCGCGTGCTTCTCAGCGGCTACTTTCGTTCCGAAGCGCGGCTCATCAATTCCTCTCCGGATCCCTCCGCCGCCCGGCTCATGATTGGCGATCCGGCTTTGAGATTCCGACGAAATCTTTCCCCGGAATGGCTCCTTACCGACCTCAGCGAGGCTTGGAACCAATGGACGGGACTTCCATTTGTTTTCGCAGTGTGGGTTATTCGGGAGTCGGTCGTCGCTCCGGAATTGATCGCGTCCGCTTTGCGAGGGATTGCCGTCAAAGGAATAGCTGCCCGGCCCCGGATTGCCGAGGCAACTGACGACGCAATGGCGTCACTGGACTATCTGACCCACGCCATCCGCTTCGGCCTCGCAGACGACGAAAAAAAAGCCATCGCCAGCTACCGAGACCGATTGATTTCCTCCGGCCTCTTGCCCGCCACCAACGCTCTTCCAAGCTATGTCTGAGAAACCCGACGCATCCAAAACGCCATCAGAACCCGTAACGCCGGGTATGAATACTGATGGCACGAATCCCAGCCGCACAGGCTTAATGGTCTTGCCGGGCGTGACCCTTTTCCCGCATTCCCTTCTCCCGCTCTATATTTTCGAGGAGCGCTATCGCGCCATGCTCGGCGAGGCACTCCGTGGCGACCGGATGTTTGGCATTGCCCACGCCGGAGACGACGGCGAGGTGGCAGCCATCGGTGGCTTGGGTGTGGTCCGGGCCTGTGTCGCCAACGAGGACGGAACATCGAATCTCATCCTGCAAGGGATTTCTCGTGTCACTTTCTCCAAATTGAACATGGAGCCGTATCCTCAAGCGGATATCTCGATCATGCCCGACGTGGGCGATGACGAACCGCTCGGTGAGCTCCGAAAGGAAATCGATGAAGCCTGCCTGAGAATGCGTGCAGCTGGCATGGAGTCCCCGCAGGGATTCGATCAATACCTCGCCCAAATCGTTTCTTACGGGGCATTCGCGGATGCCGTGGCGTCGGCCTTCGTGATCGATCCCACCGAGCGCCGGGGGCTGCTCGAGGAGTGCCATGTCGGCACCCGCATGAACCGACTCCTCCGCTGTCTCCTCCGGCAGTTCCTTCTGGAGACCGAGGGCACTCCGGACTTGTAGCTGGCGGCCCGATCTTCGGGCTAGGCCTGCCGTCCGCAGCAGGATTTGAACTTTTTCCCGCTTCCGCATGGGCACGGATCGTTGCGACCGACCTTCGGGAGTTCGCGTTTGATCGGAAGTTCGATTTTCGGAGGAGCGACCTCGGCATCATCGCCCGCCGCTGTCGAAACGGAAGCCGGCTGGCGCGACGGCGCCAAGGGGTCCGTCCGCAGCAGGCTCTGCGGAAGACTGGCAAGGAGTTGCTCGAAGGCCTGGAGATTCGTTGTGCTCCGGAAGAGGTTATTGAGGACCTCGGCCTTGATCGTATCCATCAAATCCACGAACATCGCGTAGGCGTCGTTCTTGTATTCCACCAGCGGATCTTTCTGTCCGAAGGCGCGGAGGTAAACTGCCTCGCGAAGACCGTCCATCGCGTAGAGGTGTTCCTGCCAGAGCCGGTCAACGGCATTCAAGATAATGTAGCGCTCCAGACCACGAAGGGCGTCGGGATTTTCCAGCGAGGCCTTCCGCTCGTAAGCATCGCGGATCGTCTGCGTGAGAAACGCGCTGTTTTCCTCCACCGAGCGGGTGTCCAGGGCCGCCTTCTCGCGGGTGAGGCCGAGAGGGAACGTGGAGTTGATCCACTGGAGCAAGCCATCCGGGTCGGGTTCCTGCCCCTCGGTCACTTCCAAGAAGCCAGCGACTTTCTTTGGGATCACCTCGGAGATGACCTCCTCGATCAGGGTCCGGGGATTATCAGAATCCATCACCTCATTGCGATAGCCATAGACGACTTCGCGCTGTTGGTTCATCACGTCATCAAACTCCAGCGTGCGACGGCGCATCATGTAATTCCGCTGCTCGACGCGCTTCTGGGCGGTTTCGACGCTCTTGTTGAGCCACGGATGCTCAAGCTCCTCACCTTCCTTGAGGCCGAAGGTCTCCATGATCTTCGTCATGCGATCGCTCGCGCCGAAGTTTCTCATGAGATCATCCTCGAAGCTCACGTAGAAGCGGGACATGCCCGGATCCCCCTGACGCGCGCAACGTCCGCGGAGCTGGCGGTCGATCCGTCGGGATTCGTGCCGCTCGGTGCCGATTACATAAAGGCCACCAAGTTCCGAGACGCCCTCGCCGAGTTTGATGTCGGTTCCGCGGCCTGCCATGTTTGTCGAAATCGTCACCGCCCCGCGCAAACCGGCCCGCGCAACGATCTCCGCCTCCTGCATGTGATACTTCGCGTTGAGAACGGTGTGCGGGATTTTCTGAAGCTTAAGCATTCGGCTCAGGAGCTCACTTGCCTCAACGCTGGCCGTGCCAACCAGAACCGGTTGACCCTTCGCGTGGGCCTGCTTGATCGCCTCGATGGCGGCGTTATATTTTTCGCGCCTTGTCTTGAAAATCCGGTCGTTTTCATCCACACGACGCACCGATTGGTTGGTCGGGATCACGTTCAATTCGAGACGATAGATATCGTGAAACTCGTTGGCCTCGGTCTCGGCCGTTCCCGTCATGCCACCGAGTTTCTCGTAGAGCCGGAAGTAATTCTGAATCGTGATCGTTGCAAGTGTCTGAGTCTCGCGGTCAATCTGCACTCCCTCCTTGGCTTCGACGGCCTGGTGGAGCCCGTCGCTCCAGCGACGGCCGGGCATTTTGCGTCCGGTGAACGTATCGACGATCATCACCTTGTTTTCCTCGACGACATACTCGACGTCTTTTTCGTAGAGGCAGTAAGCCTTGAGGAGTTGGGTAATGTTGTGAATGCGCTCAGCCTGCGTATCGCAAAACTGCTGGCGGGCGGCCTTGGCGGCGGTCTTCGCTGCAGTGTCGAGCGCGGGATCGTTTTCGATATCGGCAAATTCCGTCAAGAGATCCGGAAGAACGAAAGCATTGGGATCGTCGGGATTGAGATAACTCCTACCCAGCTCGGTGAGATCGGCATCGTTTTGTCGCTCCTCGATTGTGAAGTAAAGTTCCTCCTTCAGCTCGACAAGCGCCGCCTTGCCATCGGTGTCTTTGTAAAATTCCAGCTCGGCCTTATCCATCACCTTGCGGGCCTCGGGATCTTCCATCATTCGGAGGAGCGGCTTGTTCCGCGGCTGGCCGAGTTTTAACTTGAAAAGCATCCGACCGGCTTCATCCCGGCGGCCCGCTTCGAGTGCCTCTTTGGCCTCGGTCGCGAGGCGGTTGCAGAGCATGGCCTGCTTGCGAACAAGCTGGTCGACCAACGGCTTGAACCGATCGTATTGATGGGTCGAGACCGTGGCCGGCCCGCTGATGATGAGGGGCGTGCGCGCCTCGTCGATGAGGATCGAGTCCACTTCATCCACGATGGCAAAATAATGCCCGCGCTGCACCTGCTGCTCGCGGCTGGTTGCCATGCCGTTGTCACGCAGGTAGTCGAACCCGTATTCGCTATTCGTGCCGTAGGTGATGTCGCACTGATACTGCGCCCGTCGATACTCGGGTTGCTGATCATTTTGAATCACACCGACGGTGAGTCCCAGAAAAGTGTAGAGCTGCCCCATCCACTCGGCATCGCGCTTGGCGAGGTAGTCGTTCACGGTGACGACATGCACGCCGCGTCCGGTCAGGGCGTTGAGATAAACTGGGAGCGTGGCGACCAATGTCTTTCCCTCACCGGTCGCCATTTCGGCGATCCGTCCGCGATGAAGAATCATTCCGCCGATAAGCTGCACGTCGAAGTGGATCATGTTCCACGTGAGCGGTTGATCGCAGACCATGATCTGGCGTCCGGTCAGACGGCGGGCGGCATTTTTGACGACGGCGAAGGCGTCGGGAAGGATCTCGTTGAGTTCGGCCGCCAAGAGATCGGAGTCCGAGATTTTCGATAGCCGGTCTTTCCATTCCAGCGTCTTGGCACGCAGGGCCTCGTCTGGTAATGCCTGAAGGCCAACCTCGACCTCGTTAATCCGACGCACGATCGGCTGCAAACGACGCACTTCGCGCTGGTTCTTTGAGCCAATAATTTTTTTGAGGATCCAGTTAAACATGTCGGATAGGCGAACCGCTCATCAAAGGCGGATTCTGCCAAAAGTAAAATGGGAAAATGTCGTGGTGAATTTCATTGGGTGCGCGGACCGACCGACCGGAGATTCATTTGCCATTTTCTGGGTCAACGGCGGCGCCACCGGGATCCAAGGGAAATTCCATATTGATACTTGCGAGAGTGCTCGCGGATCAGAAACGGAATGTTCGTGGAAAATTCGAGCTCGAAATGCGGACGGAGAAGCTTCTGAACGGCATCCCACCCGGTCGGGCCATCCACCCGACCGCCGAGCCACTTTTCCTCCGGCGTATACTCCCGGAGCCATGAAAAGGGAGTCGCCAGAAGGAGCTGGCCGCCCGGAACAACCAGGGAGGCGACACGATCAAAAAACCGTAACGGCTCGGGCAGCCGACAAACCAAGTTCGCCGCCAGCACGATTTCGAACGCACCCAGATCCGCCCTCAATGCCATCGCATCGCCGGTCTCGAACCCCACGCGCCCACGCTCGATCCCGGCAGGAACGGTTGCAACGAAGGCACGGCACTGATCGCCCTCGACGGCAACCCCGTAGGATTTTTCGCCGCTCGCCTTCAAATCATTTGCTGCGGCAATGAATGCCTGGGAAAAGTCGATGCCAATGACTTCGGCGGAATGACGCGCGAGTTCGAAGGCCGACCGACCGACCGCACAGCCGATGTCGAGGGCGCGAGTCGCCGGAGCCGACGAATCGATCAACTCCTCGACAACCCGCCGGGCGAAATCCATCGCCTCGCCGGGCAGAGGCAGACCCTCAGCCTCGCCGGGCGGGTAGTGGAAACACAAATACTCCGCGAGAATGCGCTCCGACTCGTAGGGATTCGAGGTCACAATTCGTTGCCTTCAAGAAACCGGCCCGTCCGGCAGCGGCCGACTAGACAGTTTTGCAGAATTCTTCGACGCGATCGAGACCGGTCTTAATGATGTCGAGGCTCGTGGCGTAGCTCAGGCGGACCGTTCGGTCATCCCCGAAAGCGATGCCGGGAACCAATGCGACGTTGGCCTTGCTCAGGAGACGGTCCGCGAAATTCTGCGACTTCAATCCCAGCGCGCTGATATTTGCGAGAACGTAGAAGGCGCCGAGTGGCTTCACTGCAGTGATTCCCGAAATCCCGCTGAGGCGCTCGAACATGTATTGCCGACGGATGTCGAATTCCTCGCGCATATCGGCAACGCATTGTTGATCGCCGGTGAGCGCGGCCAGTCCCCCGTATTGGGCGAACGAGCAGGGATTCGAGGTCATGTGGCTTTGCATGGAATCGATGGCTTTCGCAATCGCCTCGGGAGCGCCGAGGTATCCGAGACGCCAGCCGGTCATCGCGTAGGCTTTGCTGAATCCGTTAACCGTGATCGTGAGATCAAACGCCTCTGGCGTGAGCGATCCAATGCTTACATGCTCGGCTCCATCGTAAGTGAGCTTCTCGTAGATTTCGTCGGACAAAATGTAGATATCTTCTTCGGCGGCGACTTCCGTGATGGCCCGGAGCTCTTCGCGGGTGTAGACGGAGCCGGTTGGGTTGCCGGGCGAATTGATGATGATCATCTTCGTCTTCGGAGTCATCGCGTTTTCAAAGTCCTCGGCCGTGAGCTTCCAGTTGTTCTCTTCCTTGGTCTGGACGATGACCGGTTCGGCTCCGACGAGACGGACCATTTCCGGGTAGCTGAGCCAGTAGGGCGCCGGGATGATGACTTCATCGCCGGGATTTACAACGGCGGCGATGGCATTGAAACACGACTGCTTCGCACCATTGCTGACGATGATTTGGGAGGCTTTGTAGTCGAGTTTGTTATCGGTGGCGAACTTCTTCGAGATCGCCTGACGGAGTTCCGGGATGCCCGAGCTCGGCGTATATTTCGTGTGGCCACTCGCGAGCGCAGCCGCTGCGGCCGCTTTGATGTGCTCCGGGGTATCCATGTCCGGCTCGCCAGCGCCAAATCCGCAAACATCAATTCCTTCGGCCCTGAGGGCTTTGGCTTTGCTGTCGATGGCAAGAGTGAGAGACGGGGTGAGTTCGGTGAGACGGGACGCGATTTCCATAGATTTTTTGTGGGTGTTTTAAATACTCGCGCAGTCAGCGCGCATCAAGCAGGGGTTTTAAATTGTTTTTTTGGAGTTGAAGGTTCGCGATCTCGCGACGGGCATTTTCGACGGAGTCCGAGGCGTGTGCGGCATTAACCATCACCGTCTGCCCGAACTCCCGGCAGATCGATCCCGGTGGCGCTTTTGAGGGATCGGTCGGCCCGAGCACAGCGCGGATCCTGGCCACGGCATCGATGCCGCGATAGACAACGGCCACGGATTTTTCCGAGCCCGGCAGGTTTCGAGCCGCCGGCGAACATTGGCTAGGACGGGTCCCGCACATGAATTGAACGATCGTTTCCCAATGCGACCGACCCGCGACCGGGCCGAGCAACCCGGCGAGTTGTGCTTCGACCGAGTCATCGAGCGGGAGTCCAAGTTCTTCCTCGACCGCCAACCGCGCTCGTTTCCCGCTCGGCTCACCCATTTTATCCATCAGCACATCGAGGACCGGACCGTAAAATTCCTCGGCCTCCGCCACGCTCATGTGGTGGACTTGGAAGCCAACAATCGATAGGCCGGTTCGTGAAAAGGTGTCGATAACACCGCCCGGGCGAACATTCGGGAAACGGAAATTATCGGGCTTGATGAGCACAAGCGTGGTCTCGACATTCTCGCCCGCTGGAAAAACCACGCTGTCCTCGAGAATACCCCCATCGGAATCCGAAAACCTCGCCCAGAGATCAAGATGCTCCCGAGCACTCGCCGGATCCGGGGCTGTGAGCACCGCCGGTTCGAAATAGACCACCCGCCCGTCCTCGACGATGTAATTCCCGTAAGTATCACGAATGGTCTCGCCGCTCGGCTTCGGGCTCACGATATGCCCCGTAATCGCTCGCGTTCTTGCGACGGCATCTTCGCCGCGGAGCACCAGCAGGAGGACTCGCTGAGGGCGCCCCTCGGCATCGGGAGCAAAATTTTTCCGCACGTAATCGCGGATGAGTTCCTGGGTGCCGCTGTGTTTGGGGTCTGGCTCGCCGGCGACCATCTCCGCATAGGCGGCGGCTAACTCGGGGCTCGGGGCAAAGATTCTCCCGGCGACCAGTTCCAATCCGGTCCGTGCAAGAAGGCGCGAAATGATCCCCCCGGTCCGCGACTTTCGGAGCGAGTAGGGCGTCAAGAGAACGTAAGAAAGATCTTCGGCCATGCAGGATATTATCGCCACTCGGGGAGCGGTGTGCCGATCTAGAGCGGGCCGGACACGGTATCGGTCATTACAATGTCCAGTCAATAGGCATTTTCCGCGCTTTCGCCTTGCTCGCTGTTCCGGGAACCACTAATCCCGGGGTTCCTCATCACCAACTCATGGAACAAATCATTCAAGCCATCAGCGCCAAGCTCAACCTGCCGGAATCCGTCGTTCGTTCGGGGGTGGGCATCATCCTGAACTTCGTGAAGCAAAAGGCTGCCGGAACGCAATTCGAGCAGTTTCTGGCAGCCGTGCCCGGTGCAGACGGGATATTGGCCGACGCGCCAACCGGAGACGGGGGCGCTGCCGGATTGCTCGGTGGACTCCTCGGAAAAGCCGGCGGGCTGCTGGGCGGGGATCTCGGCGGGGCGGCAAGTGCCCTGGCCGCGCTCCAACAGGCCGGAATCCCGATGGACAAAGCCGCTCCGCTTGCCAGCGAATTTTTCGAGCAGGCTAAGGCTGCTGCCGGTCCAGAGACGGTCAACTCGCTGGTCGAGGGAATCCCGGCACTTCAGGCCTTCCTCGGATCCAAGAAATAGCCGCCCGGCCACACGTGGGTTCCCTTGCTGCCACCGCGAACCTCCGGATCGCGATCCCGGTTTTCCCTGGCTTTGAGGAACTCGATGCCATCGGACCGCTGGAGGTTTTCGGTCTCGCTGCGGGATCCGGACTTTCGATTTCGACGACCTTGGTGGCGAGCGACCCCGGAATTCCCGTGCTGGGCATCCATGGCCTGACGCTGACTGGTCTTCAACCGCTCGACGACGATTTTGACCTCATTGTTGTCCCGGGCGGAGCGTGGCTCAGCGGCGGACCGACCGGCGTCAGGCTCGCTGTTGCCGAGGGAATCCTTGCGAGATGGCTTGCCGCCCGACACGCGGGAGGCGCAGTGATCGCGGGGGTGTGCACCGGAGTTTTTCTCCTTCACGCGGCCGGATTGCTCGATGGAAAAAAGGCGACAACGCATCACCTCGCGTTGGATCACCTGCGAGGGCTCGGAGTCGATGTCGTCGAGGATCGCGTGGTCGATGCGGGCGACGTGCTGACAGCCGGCGGGATCGCTTCCGGCCTCGATCTGGCACTCTGGATCGTTGAGCACCAGTTTGGAAAGTCGGCGTGCAGGGAAGTTGAGACGATGATGGAGTATTGCCGCCAAGGTCGGGTCGCACGCAGGGCGGATTGATTTTTCGTGGCAGCTTGCACGATGTCCGGTTTAGTGGACCGGATGTCGCGAGTTTGGCCCTGGTTTTTCGCAGTTCTGAGCGGATTGTTGCTCGCGCTGTGCTATGCCCCGTTTGCCTGGGGGAACCTCTGCTGGGCGGCGCTCACCCCGTTGACTGTCGCGTTATGGCTCCGGGATCCGGCCCCGAGGCGGAACTCTTTGCGAGCGGCCGGATTCGGATTCGTCTGCGGCCTTGTCTATTTCGGCGGCAGTCTTTTTTGGCTGACAACGCTCACCACTCCCGGCTGGGCACTGCTCACGATCTATCTCGCCGTCTATCCGGCGCTCTGGGCGATGTTCCTCGGGATCATCCGACCCGTCGGACTGAATCGAAAGCAGGAGCCCGTTTGGATGGGGTCGCTACATAACCTCCGAATCAGTTTCCTCGGGGCATCGGCGTGGGTCGGGTTGGAGACGGTTCGCGGTGTTTTGTTCACTGGCTTCGGATGGAACGCGCTCGGCATCGCGTTGAACAAGAACATTCCATTGATCCAAATCACCGACATCACTGGCGTGGGAGGCGTTTCGTTTCTCATTGTCTTCGCAAATCTCATGACCGTGGCAACCGTGAAGCGGCTCGTGCTCGAAGTCGGTCGCGGCGCTCGACGCCCGCATTACGACTTCGCGCTCACGGTCGCGCTGATTGCACTCGTCTGGGCCTACGGAGTCCGGCAAATGATGGCTCCGGCACCCGATACGACGGCGCTCACGTTTGCCGCCGTCCAAGCCAATGTCCCTCAGGCGACTCGCAACGACCCGAACTTCGAATTCGATGTGCTCGAGAAGTATCGTCGCCTCACCGAGACGGCCATCGCGATGCAGCCGGATTTGATTCTCTGGCCCGAGTCCGCTCCGCCGCGCCCGCTCTTCAACGACCAAAGGACGTGGGAGACGGTGCGCGAACTCGCGGAATCCCACGCCGGGGATATTCTCATAGGCACCGTCCACTTCAGCGAGCAGGGCGACTTCAATTCCGTCGTGCTCCTGACCGACCACGCCAAGTCCGCGCAGATGTATCACAAAATGCATCTGGTTCCGTTCGGCGAGTATGTTCCATTTCGAAGTGGGTTCCCGCTTTTCGCCTGGGTGGTCGGCGACTTGGTGCCGGATGATTTCGATCCCGGGCCTTATCCGGAGATCCTGGAAATGGCGGCCAAGCCCGTTCGCATCGGGCCACTGGTCTGCTTCGAAGACACCCTCGGAAACCTCGCCCGGCAGTTCGGGATCCGCGGCGCACAATTGTTTGCCGTCGTCACAAACGACGGGTGGTTCCTCGAGAGCGCCGGCTCTCGCCAACACCTGCAGAATGCGATTTTCCGCTGCGCGGAGAACAAGATTCCCATGATCCGCGCCGCCAATACGGGGGTGACATGTCTCGTGGACCGGTTCGGGGTCGTGCGCGAGGAGCTCCGGTCGGAGGACGGCAACACGTTTATCGAGGGCATTCTCTTCCACCGTGTCGAGGTGCCGAAAAATCCCTCCCCGACATTCTATGCGCGAAACGGGGATGTCTTCTCGTTCGTCTGTCTCGCCGTCTCGCTCGCGACAATCTGCGTCTTTTCTCTTCGGCGGTGGAAAAATAAAGATTCCGCTTGTCCGAATCCCGACGAAACGAAAATCTCCCATCCATGAAAGCCCTTGTCACCGTCATGCCCAAGCCATCCGTCCTCGACCCGCAAGGTGCTGCTGCCGCGGAGGCGATGCGTCATTTGGGACTGGGCTCGATCGGGCGCGTTCGAATCGGCAAAGTCGTGGAGATCGAACTCCCGACCGGTGCGGACGAAGCCCTCCTCCACGAGATCGCGCGCGACCTTCTCTCCAACCCCGTCATCGAAGATTATTCGATCGAGATTAAGTAATATAATGCCCTTAAAATTTGCCGTCGTCCGGTTTCCGGGATCGAACTGTGATCAGGACTGCGTCCATGCCATCAATGCGATGCCTGGGGCGAGCGCCGATTTTGTCTGGCACAAAGACTCTTCGCTCGCCGGATTCGATGTGGTGATCCTTCCGGGCGGATTTTCCTACGGCGACTACCTGCGCTGCGGAGCCATCGCGAGGTTTTCGCCGGTGATGGGAGCGGTCAAAGCCTTCGCGGCGGGGGGCGGCCGGGTCCTTGGAATCTGTAATGGATTTCAGATTCTCTGCGAGAGCGGATTATTGCCGGGCGCGCTGGTTCGCAATCGCGGCCTCCACTTTATTTGCCAGCACGTTCCGATTCGCGTTGAGCAACACGATACGGCGTTCACGAACGGCGCATGGACCGGGCAGATTCTGAATATCCCCATTGCGCACGGTGAAGGTTGCTACTTTGCCGACGACGAGACACTCACCCGCCTCCGCCTCAACGGCCAGATCGTCCTCCGCTACTGCGATACCCAAGGCCGGACAACGGATCAGGCCAATCCCAACGGATCGCGGGAAAACATCGCGGGAATCCGAAACGAAGCCGGCAATGTCTTCGGCCTGATGCCCCACCCGGAGCGCGCCTGCGATCCTCTCCTCGGCAGCACCGATGGACTCGCCATTTTTCGGAGCCTGATCGGAACATGACAACCTCCTTGGTAATTCCTCACTCTCATGTCTGACATCACTCCCGAAATCATCGCCAAACACGGCATAACCCCGGACGAGTATCTTCGCATCCAAGAGATCCTCGGGCGCGACCCGAATTTCACCGAGCTCGGGGTTTTTTCCGTCATGTGGAGCGAGCATTGTTCCTACAAAAACTCGAAGCTCGAATTAAAAAAATTTCCGACAACAGGACCGTCGGTCCTGGTGAAAGCGGGCGAAGAAAACGCCGGCGTGATCGATATTGGCGACGGATGGGCGATTGCGTTCAAAATGGAAAGCCATAATCACCCGAGTGCCGTCGAGCCATTTCAAGGGGCAGCAACCGGAGTGGGCGGGATTATTCGAGATATCTTCACCATGGGCGCCCGACCGGTCTTTTCGATGAACTCCCTGCGTTTTGGCGATATTCGGGGCGACTCGCCCGAGGCACGAACGAACCGTCGGCTTTTCTCTGGCGTGGTTGCCGGCATTTCGCACTACGGAAATTGCATCGGCATCCCGACCATTGGCGGCGAGGTTTACTTCGATGACAGCTACGCGGGGAATCCGCTCGTGAACGTTTTTTGTCTCGGCGTGCTCCGTCACGAGCAGATCGCTCGCGGAGCCGCTCACGGGATCGGGAATCCGGTTTTCTACGTCGGCGCCGAGACCGGGCGCGATGGACTCGCCGGAGCAGCTTTTGCCTCGCGCGAACTCACCGAGGAGTCGAAAGAAGACCGACCGGCCGTGCAAGTGGGCGATCCATTCCGCGAGAAGCTTCTCCTCGAAGCCTGCCTCGAACTTTTGGCGAGCGGATGCGTTGCGGGCATCCAGGACATGGGGGCCGCCGGACTGACTTGCTCCACTTGCGAAACGGCGAGTCGCGGTGGAACAGGCGTCGAGATCGATCTCAACCTCGTCCCGAAACGCGAGACCGGAATGACTCCCTACGAGATCCTTCTCTCGGAGTCCCAAGAACGCATGTTGGTGATTGTCAAAAAAGGTCAGGAAGAAAACGTGCGTGCGATTTTTGAAAAGTGGGACCTCCCGTTCGCCGAAGTCGGTGTCGTGAACGACGACGGAATGATGCGGGTGCGCGTGGGCGACACCGTCGCCGTGGAAATCCCCGCCCGCCAACTCGCCGACGAGGCACCACTCTACTCGCGCGAAGCCGCCGCCAAGAAGACCGTCCCGCCCCTCGATCTCTCCACAATCCCGGAGGCCGATGTCGCCACCTCCCTGCTCACGCTCCTCGCCCACCCAAGCATCGCTTCAAAACGCTGGGTCTGGAGGCAATACGACCACATGGTCCGTCTCGGAGCGACCGTTTTGCCAGGCTCCGATGCGGCGGTCTTCATCGTTCGCGAGGCCAACAAAATCCTCGCCGCCAGCACGGATTGCAACGCGATCTA
>JBMOHW010000027.1:0-23233 GCA_049317665.1 Terrimicrobiaceae bacterium
AAGATCATGGGTATCGGGCACCGGGTCTACAAGGTGCTCGATCCGCGGGCGCCGCATCTACGGAACATGGCCGTGCAGCTTTGTGAGAAGCTCGGAGAGCAAAAGTGGATCCGCATGAGCGAGAGAATTGCAGCCATCATGAAGGAGCGGAAGGGGCTCAATGCGAATGTCGATTTTTACTCTGCCACGGTTTATTATTCCTTGGGGATTCCGACTGATATGTTCACGCCGATTTTCGCCATTGCCCGGACAAGCGGCTGGACGGCGCACGTGCTGGAGCAACTCGCCGACAACCGCCTCTACCGTCCCCTGAGTGAATACACGGGTCCGGCCATCGGAAAGAAATTCGTGCCGATCGGAGATCGCTGAAGGCGAGCGATGCCCGACGTGCTCTCACCGCAATTGGTCGCGACCGGGCTGGGGCGGTCGTTTCAAATTGGACGGGAAAAAATCGCCGTCCTCCGCGGAGTGGACTTGGCCGTCGAGGTGGGGGAGTCGGTGTTTTTGTGTGGGGCTAGCGGGGCGGGGAAGACCACGCTTCTCTATACTCTCGCCGGCCTCGAGACTCCGGAAGCGGGAACGGTGAGCTTCGAGGGGCAATCGCTTTACGCGCTGGGTGCGGACCGGCTTGCCCGCCTGCGCAATCTTCGCATGGGCTTTGTCTTCCAATCGTATTTTCTTCTGCCCGAGCTGACCGCATTGGAGAACGTGCGCATCCCTGCTATGATCGGTGGTCGGGCAACTGGCTCGCGCGCCGAGGAACTTCTGGATCGGGTGGGGCTCGCTGCGAGGATGCACCACCTTCCGTCCGAACTGAGCGGAGGCGAGCAACAGCGCGTCGCGATCGCCCGTGCGCTCGTGAACGATCCGTCGATCCTGTTCGCCGACGAACCGACCGGAAATCTCGATTCGCGCACCGGGGAGTCGATCATGGAAGTCCTTCTGGGCGTCAGCCGCGACGACCGCCGGACGCTCGTTGTTGTTACGCATGATGAGAGGCTCGCTCAGCGTGGCGACCGGCTCCTGCGGATTGTGGACGGGCGGATTGCGATGCCGACTTGACGACCCATGGCTCTCGATTACCCACCGGCATTTCTCGACCTCACCCGCGAGTTACGGCGTCTTCCGGGGATTGGTCCGAGGAGCGCCGAACGGATTGCCCTATGGCTTCTCGGCAACAAGGATGCCCGACCCGCCAAGGTCGCCGAGGCATTGACTCTCGCGTTTGCCACCGTTCACCCCTGCAGCAAGTGCGGGTTTTTTGCAACCGACGACCTTTGTGAGATCTGCCAGCACGGTGATCGCCATGGATCGCAAATTTGTGTGGTGGAGCACGCGACCGATATCCTCCCCATCGAACGGACTGGGTCGTTTCACGGGCTTTACCATTCGCTCGGAGGACGTTTGGCCCCGCTGGACCACGTTGGCCCGGAAAACCTGCGCGTGCCGGAATTGCTGGCGCGGATTCCCGTGGAAAAGCCCACCGAGATTATCCTGGCGCTCAGCGCGGACGTCGAGGGGGAGGCAACCACGAATTTCCTCGTGAGCATGATTTCGCCGCTCGGCATTCCAATCACACGGATCGCTCACGGTCTGCCCGCAGGTGGCGGCTTGGAACATGCCGATCAAATGACGGTGCAACGCGCATTGTCGGGTCGTCGCCCGGCGTAGTTCCCTTCGACGGAAAAACGCGGCGGTCACCCGTCTCAGTGTTTCGACATTTCGCGGGCGAGGCGGGCAATAAGCCTCGGGCCTTCGTGGGAAAATTCGCGTTCCGCCGTAACGACGTAAAGATCTTCATGGATTCCCGTCCGGCAGGGGAGCTCGACGAGTCGGTAGCGCTTGGCCACGTCGCTCATGACGGCGTCGACAACCGGCGCGGCACCGAGCCCCGCGGAGGCCAGTTCATACATCGCGGCGGCATCGTCAAATTCGGCGCGAATATCCGGAACCCATCCCGCTTCGGACCACCAGAGGTCGAGATCGCGGCGGAGGGCAGACTCCCGGGCTGGAACGAGCACCGGAAAATCTGCGAGGCCCGTGGACGGGCGGAACCGCTTTCTCAGGGCCGGAGTTGCGGCAAAGCGGACGCCGAACCGCCCGGCCCGCGCGCTGAAGAGAACGGTCCGGAATGCCGCCGGGGCCGGCTCGTTGGCCAAAACCAGATCGACCTGGTGGCTTGCAAGGGCCGGGAACAACTCGGAAGGCAACCCTTCGCGAACCACCACACGCAGATCCGGCATTTCCTCCCACACCCGGGTGAGGAGGCGTGATGCCAGGAGCTTCGGAACCGAGTCCGCAATTCCAAGGAGAACGGTTTCGATCCCGCCCACGCCACCACGCCGCACGACCTCGACCATCTCGTCGCCAAAATCCATGATCCGTTCGGCATATCGCCTGACGACCCGTCCCGCCTGGGTGAGATGCATGCCCCGGCCCTCGCGACGGAACAACGCCGCCCCGAGAAAGTCCTCCAGCTCGCGCACTTGAGCGCTCAGCGTCGGAGGGGAGACGTGAACGACTTTCGATGCAGCCTGGATCCCGCCTTGCGCCGCGACCGCGAGGAAGTAGCGGAGGTGGTGATAATTCAACTGCAAGTTCATTCGACTTTTACGAACGATATATTCGTAAGATCGGAATTTGCAAACGGAAATCTACGGCGCATCTTGATGGCATGATTACAGCACTCATTCTCTTTGCCGGCACGATGGGTCTTTCGCTTTGGGCGTCCTTTCGTGTGAAACGAATTTTCCGCCGCTATTCGACCGAGGAGTCGGTATCCGGGGTCACCGGTGCCCAAGCCGCAATGCGAATCCTTGCGGACGAAGGGGTCAGCGGAGTCGAAATCATATCGCAGCCGGGCGAGATGATCGACCATTACGATCCGACCCACCGCCGGTTGGTCCTCAGCGAGGAAAACTATCATGGCACGTCGATCTCCGCGCTGGCGGTGTCGGCCCATGAGGCGGGCCATGCGATTCAGCATGCCCGTGCCTACCTTCCGCTTCACTTCCGCATGGCGGCGGTCGGGGCCACGACGTTTGCCAGCCAGATTGTGATGTGGCTTCCACTGATCGGCATGGCAACCGGATTTATGAATACGACGACAAGCCTCATCCTGATGTCCGTCGGGTGGGGGGTGATCATGGTTTTTAATCTGGTGACGTTGCCGGTGGAGTTCGATGCCTCGAATCGGGCGAAGCTGGCCCTGCAGACGAGCGGGCTTCTCTCCACGACGACCGAAGCGTCCGGCGTCAACCGTGTATTGAACGCGGCGGCCTTGACGTATGTGGCCGCATTCATCACCTCGCTGGCCTATCTCCTCTGGCACCTCCTGCCGCTGTTGATGGGGCGGAGGGAGGAATAGGCCTATGAGCCATCCGCACCGCCCACGCATGCACCGGGCTTCGATTGTCCGATTGCACGGAGGAACAGGCGAGGCGATTTCTCTGGACGATTTCATCGACGAATCCCGTGCCGAGGTCTCCGCGGCAGACATTCGCGATCTCGCGAAGTTCCACGCGGAAGTCAAGGCGAAGCTCGCGACGGACCAGGCCAGGCAACATCACGATTTGCAGGCAGGGGTGCGCCTGCTGATGGAGTTCATTTCATCCGACGAAGCGCGGAATGCGGCAGATCCACTGCCGACAGCGCTGGCGGAAGCCGGTTTGGGGATTCGCTATCTCCTCAAGGGAATCGATTTTATTCCGGACTCGGTTCCGGAGATCGGGATGACCGACGATGCGCGGTTGGTCGCTCGCATTCTGGAGCGGAATCCGCAATTGGCTGGCCAGCTTTGAACTGGGCCTCAGCAATCAGAAACCAAATATGAACATGCCCATAGCTGCCGAAGCCGAAAGTCAGGACTCCCTTCTCGCGGTCTGCCTCTATGCCGCTTTCGCGGATGGAGATAAATCCGAGGTCGAACGTGAGGAAATTCGCCGACTTGCCGGGGAAATCGGCTCGGAGAATGTCTCGAGCCTTTCGCGGCAGATTTTGATGCGCAAGCTTTCGTTGGAATCCGCGGTCGCGGGACTGCGGTCTTCGCAAGACCGGCTTCTTGCGTATGAACTGGCCCTCGGAGTCTGTGAGGCGGGCGGTTCGGTCTCTGCGGATGAAAAGGAGTTTCTTGCCTCGCTGCGTGGGCACCTGGGGCTGGGCGATGCCGAGGCCGGTGCCGTCGAGCAAAGTGTGGCGTCGGTCGCTCTGGTGCCTGTTGAAGCATCAGTCGCGGAGGCGCCGGCCCGCGATAGCGGCGGCATGATTCTCAAGTATGCCATTCTCAACGGTGCCTTGGAATTGCTCCCGGAGACGCTGGCCACGATGGCCATCGTCCCGATGCAGATGAAAATGGTCTTCCGAATTGCCAAGTCCCACGGCGTGGAGGTCGGCACGTCGAACATCAAGGAGTTTCTTGCGACTGCCGGCCTTGGTCTGGGATCACAAATGGTCGAAGGCTTTGCACGGAAGCTCATTCGCGGCGTTGGGAAAAAAATCGGCGGGAGAATGGTCGGCCGGGCGGCGGACCAGATCACAGGTTCCGCATTTTCGTTCGCCTCGACGTATGCCATCGGCCACGTTGCCGAGAATTATTATGCTGGTGGGCGGCAGATCGATTCGGCGGGTTTGAAATCCCTTTTTGTTCCGCTCCAGGAACAGGCTCGAGAGCTCCACACCAAGTATCTTCCACAGATTCAGGAGAAAGCGAAGACGTTGGATCCCGCGTCCATCCTGTCGATGGTTCGCGGATCGACGCCGGTCTAGTTCGCGCCCCGGTCGCGGCCTGAGATTTTTTTTCCGAAGACTGGCGGAGCGTGGCGGGACTGTTTAGATAATGGCCCAATGATCGAACGTTACAGTCTGCCTGGAATGCGGTCCATTTGGACCGAACAACGAAAACTCGAAATCTGGCTGGAGATTGAGACCCTTGCCTGCGAGGCGATGGCCGAGATCGGCGCGATTCCACGGTCTGATGCGCTGGAGATTCGGGCGAAGGGAAAATTCGATATCGCGGCGGTTCAGGAGATCGAGAAGAGAACGAACCACGATGTGATCGCTTTCCTCGAAGACGTTGCCTCCCACGTCGGACCCGCCGCACGCTGGATCCACCAGGGGCTCACCTCATCCGATCTGCTCGACACGACACTGGCTGTCCAGATGTTGGAATCCTGTGACATCCTTGCGGCGGACATTCGTGCGCTTCGCGAGGCGGTGGCGGTCCGTGCGCTCGAGCACAAGTTCACTCCGATGATCGGGCGCAGCCACGGAATCCATGCCGAACCGATCACGTTCGGGCTCAAACTGGCACTGATGTATGATGAGTTTTCCCGATCACTCGAGCGATTGGAGCAAACCCGCGAGCGCATTCGTGTGGGCAAGATCAGCGGGGCCGTGGGAACTCACGCGCATCTCGATCCCCGGGTCGAAACCCATGTTTGCGAAAAACTCGGCCTCATCCCCGCCGCGTTGTCCACCCAGATCATCCAGCGCGACCGTCATGCCGAGTTTGTGATGACGCTGGCATTGATCGCATCGAGCATTGACCGATGGGCGACCGAGTTCCGCCATCTCCAGCGGACCGAGGTTTTGGAGGTGGAGGAATATTTTAGTGCCGGGCAGAAGGGGAGCTCCGCCATGCCGCACAAACGGAATCCGATCACGGGCGAACGTCTCAGCGGATTGGCGAGGGTCATTCGTGGCAATGCCGTGGCGGCGATGGAGAATGTCGCGCTCTGGCACGAACGGGACATCAGCCACAGTTCGGTCGAGCGCATCATCCTGCCGGACAGTTGCACGCTGTTGGACTACATGCTCGTGACGTTAACGAAGCTTGTGTCGCGACTGGTGGTTTATCCGGAAAATATGAAGCGCAACATGGAGTTGACGGGGGGACTCTACGCCAGCCAGGCGGCGTTGCTGCAGTTGACAGCCAAGGGCCTCGAACGCAAAGAGGCCTACGAAGCCGTGCAGCGGGCAGCGATGAAAACTTGGAAGGAAGGAGGCGGATTGCCAAAGCACCTTTCTTCGGAGCCGACGGTTTCAGCGCATTTGTCGGAGAGCGACATTGAGGAAGCCTGCGCGCCCGAGAGGCACTTTCAGCACGTGGACAGAAAATTTCGCGCGGTCGGGATCGAGGGGTGATTCAGCGGGCGTTGGTCCCGTTACCTGCCGCCGGTGATTCCAACGCCTGCTTGAGACACGCCGCGATGGGATTTTTGAGATCCACCAGTTCCGGTTTCGGGGTTCGGATCGCGAGGAGGATGTGGGGAATCCACCAAGCGACGACGAGGGCGGCGATGAGCGGGGCGAATCGGGCGATCCGGTGGATGGACCTCTCCCAATCGACGATTCTTTGACGGCGAATCACTTCGAAGAGGAGAACCGCGGCAACGGCGAGGGCGAGCGCGAGGGCCGGGTAGGCGAGGGGATTGAGGTGGGCTGCGCCGGCGAGATCTCCGTGTAGAAGGGCGTGGGCCGCGCGGGTTCCTCCACAGAACGGACAGGGGAGGCCGGTGACCGTTCGGAACCCGCATGGCACCGCTGGGAAGGGCAGGCGAGAGCGGGTGTCGATCCACGCGACCAGCACGATGCCGAGAAGAAACAATCCGGCCGCCCCCAGCCGGATCCTTTGCTCATGCGGAAGGAGGGGAGGGGTCATGGGCTCGCTCGGAATTCCGCTGATCCCCAGCCGAGATGACCAGCGTGATCTCGCCTTTTGGCGGATGCTTGACAAAGTGGTCCACCAGATCGCGTGGACGACCGCGGCGGTAATCTTCGAAAGCCTTCGAAAGCTCGCGAGCCACGCAGACCGGCCGGGCCGGGCAGGCTTCGTGCAGGGCTTCGAGCGTTCTCACAATCCGATGAGGCGACTCGAAATAGACGCTCGTCTCCGGGCGCTCCGCTGCGCGTGCGATCTCGGCTGCCCTCCGTCCGCTTTTGACCGGAAGGAATCCGCCATAAAAAAAACGATCACAGGGAAACCCGGATCCCACCAATGCCGTGAGAACCGCCGAGGGTCCTGGTAGCACCGTAAGCGAAATCCCGCTCTCGACGCAGGCCCGGATCAATCGATGGCCCGGATCCGAAATTCCCGGCATGCCCGCATCGGTGATGAGTGCCACGTGGAGGCCTGCGGCCATGCGCGAAACGAGGTCGTCCGTCCGAGCGGCTTCATTGTGCTCGTGGAGACTGACGAAGGGCTTTTTGATCCCGAGATGTTGGAGGAGGAGGCCGCTGTGCCGTGTGTCCTCGGCGGCAATGAGGTCTGCGGCCCGGAGCGTCTCGACGGCCCGAAATGTGATATCCTGCCGGTTGCCGATGGGAGTGGGGACAACGCTCAGCACGGGACGACGCCGGCTACCAACCTTCGGAGACCGAGACCGTAATCTGGTTCGCCAAGTCGGCAGCCGCATTGGAGATCGCCTGCCGCTCAATGGTCTGGAGGTCGTTGCCGCTGAAGAATGTGGTTTTGCCTTGTGCGACGCCGCTCATCAGGACCGCTCCGGTGACGCGATCTTCGACTTTGTAGGCGGCATCCAGTGTGAGACCGAATTCACTGGTCGCAAGGACGTTGTCCTGCACGGCACGAATTGGTGATCTCTTCACCTTGGTGAGTGTGCACGACAGGATCGCATCCGCCTCGCCCTCGGGGATAATCTGGTAGGTGCCATCCAGTTGGAGGGCCTTCACAAGGGTGTCGGCGAGGAGAACTTCGATGCGCGGCTCATACGTGATATTTTTGAAATTCACGACAGCGAGAGTCCGCACGGAACGCATGGGGGTCGGACGAATCTCTCCCAATTTGTATCCGCAACCCGAGAGGAGGAGCGCGGCAGAAAGGAGCAGGGCGGCGGAAAGTCTCATGGGTTGGGAAGGGCAGGTTCGACAGCCGGCAGCGGTCTCACGTCGCGAACATCGGTTCGCAAGCGGGGTTTGCTGATGATGGGCAGTTCGTCGGGAACGATGTCGCGCCGGGCTGGGCCGTTGTAATCCGAGAGCGCGGATGATTCGACCTGGGCTTGGAGACGGCGACGGAGAGCAGCTTTCTCGCCGGTTTCCGCGCGCTCGGGGCCGGTGCGGAGGGCATCCTCGCCGAAGTCGCTGCGGAGTTTCTCGATCCGCTCTCGGGCGATCGTGGCATCCGGACTGTTCGGTTGGCGTCGGATGACGTCGTTGTAATAGATCGCAGCCGCCCGGATGTTCCCGTAGCGGTCATAAAACTTTGCGATATCCATCAGGTCGCCAGATTCTTTCCCGCCGATGCTTTTGAGGTTGTCGCGGGCTTGGGCGGCTTTTTCGCTGTTTGGGAATTGGAGGAGGAAGTCCTCGAAAGTGTTTTTGGCGAACACGAGGGCGGAGAGATCCTGCGAGCGTCCGCTCTGTCCGATCTGCATATTGATGTATCCGATCTGGTAAAGGGCATCGTCAGCGATGGAGCTGGCCGGGTATTTATCGAGGACGGTTTGGTAGGCGGCACCGGCTTCTTTGACCTTCCCCTGCTTCTCGTAGGTGAGGCCGAGATTGAACTGAGCGATCGGAGCATTTTTGCTGAACGGCGCGTTTTTCAGAATCGAGGTAAACATCTGCTCCGCGCGGTCGGTTGCCGGAACGATCTCGAGCCCGAAGAATGTAAGCTTCTTGCCTCCGAGGTAGGCGTTTGCGATCAGAACTTGCTTGGTGACGGATTTTTCAAACTCCGGAGTATCCGGATAGCGGCTGATGAGGGTCTGGTAGGCGTCGAACGCTTTGCTTAGATCCCCGCGAGATTCGAGAATCTCTGCCACTCGGTATTGGGCCTTCGAGGCGAGACCGGATGCGGGGAAATTCTTGAGGAACTGGCGATAGGCGGCGAGGGCCTGCTCGCCGGCCCCCGATTCGTCGTAGCTGCGGGCCAGATCAAACTCGGTTTGCTCGGCCGCGGTCACCGCTCCCGAGACCGGCGCATTCCCGGCCGGAGCCTCGCGACCTTGCTGGCTGGGGTTTTGGGCCATGACAGAAGTCGCCAGGAAAATCGCTGCGAACGCGCAGGGAGTTAAAAATCGGAAGAACATCGGAGAGGCGAAAGGTAAGGGAGCGGACTCCACAACGTCAAGTGCTGCCTAAGCTGCGGCACGAAGATCGCCGACGGCACTGCTGGGCTCTTTTTCCGGCGGGCTAGAGAACCGGGCCGACGATTTTTTTGAGGCGTAACATTCCGCGGCGGATCCGGGCTTTGATCGTGCCGAGGGGCTGGCTGAGGCGAACGGCGATTTCCTGTTGCGTGAGACCCGCGAAGTAGGCCATCTCGATGACCTCGCGCTGTTCTTTGTTGAGCTTCATTACGGCAGAACGGACGAGTTTGCCCTTTTCGTTCGTGTCGAGCTCGTCGGAGGCCTGACGGTATTCGATGAAATCTTCCGGATTGACTTCATTCTGGACGCGTTCGTGGAGTCGAACGCGACGTTGAACGGCGCGGAGCCGGTCGATGGCCTTATTTCTGGTCATCGCAACGATCCACGTGGAAGGTCGGCCGCGCGAGGCATCATACATGGGAGATTTTTCCCAGATCATGAACATCACGCTTTGGGTGACGTCCTCGGCGTCGATTTGATTATTGAGGACCTGAAAGGCTGTGGTGAAGACGAGCGCCGAGTAGCGGGAATAGAACGTTTCGTAGCTCGGCCGGTCTCCCATCCCGATCCGGCGAACCAGTTCGATGTCCTCGTCAAGTCGTTCAATCGCTTCCACGCTTGAGAGCGTAACGGGAGAGCGGGAGTATTGCAAAGAAAAGCTTTGAGATTTTCGGTGGCCCCGGCAAGCACTTGAACGTATCGTTCCCGCTCATGAATACTGCCGAGCCTGTCGCCAGCACCCCGCACCGCCGGGACGTCGCCCCTGAGAATACTTGGGATCTCACGCCTCTTTACACCGAAGACGAAAAGTGGGAAGAGGCATTTGCGGAACTGGGCGCGGAGTTTCCGAAAATCGAAACGTTCCGCGGTCGGCTCGGGGAATCACCCGAGGTCCTGGCCGAGTGTCTTGAGTTTGAGAAGTCCATCGGGATCCTGAGCGAGACGCTGAATCAATTTGCGGCCTTGCGAGTGACCGAGGACAGCTCGGATGCCACGGCGCTGGCGCGGGAGGCGAAGCTCGACAGCCTGCTCGTGCGAGTCGGCGGGGCGTTTTCGTTTGTCGGTTCAGAGATCCAGGAGATCCCGGATGAGGTTTTTGAAGCGTTCTTAAACGATCCGGTTCTTGCGGGATGGAAAATCTCGCTGAAGAAACTTCGTCGGATGAAGCCCCACATGCTCGGGGCGTCCGAGGAACGGCTTTTGGCCCTGGGTTCCGCCGCGATTCGCGGCCACAGCGAGACATTTTCCCAGCTCACGAATGTGGACATGAAGTTTGGCAAATTGCTCGACGGACAGGGTCGAGAGCGGGAGCTGACGCAGAGTTCGCTCTCGTCGTTTCTTGAGATGGAAGAGCCCGGCGTGCGGCGTGCGGCCTTTCATCAGTTCTATGACGAAATAGCCGACCACCAATTCACCCTGGCGGCGAGCCTGGCAAGTTCGGTTCGAGGCGACGTCTTCCATGCCCGTGCCCGCAACTACCCTTCGGCGCGAGAGGCCGCGCTCTTTCCTGACCACGTGCCGGTTGCGGTTTATGACAATCTCACTTCAACGGTCCGTGAGAACCTTGGGGTTCTCTTTGATTACTTTGACCTTCGTCGTCGAGTCCTCGGGCTGGATGAAATTCATTCCTACGACACGCGGGTTTCGATGGTGCCCGGTGTGCGTTCGGACGTGCCCTGGGATGGTGCGGTCGAGCATGTCCTGAGCGCGCTCGGGCCGCTGGGGGCCGAGTATGGGGAGACCCTGGCCCACGGACTCGGAGCCGGCCGCTGGTGCGATCGCTACGAGAACAAGGGCAAGCGAAGCGGGGCGTTTTCCTACGGCACCTATACGAGCCCGCCGTATATCATGATGAACTACAAATCCGATGTGTTCTCCGACGTTTACACTCTGGCTCACGAGGCCGGACACTCGATGCACACGTGGTATGCCCAGCGAACCCAAGCCTATCAGGATTACCATTACCCGATTTTCCTCGCCGAGGTTGCCTCGACTTTTAACGAGATCCTTCTCACCGAGCACCTTTTGGAAAAGACGAGCGAGCCCTCGATGCGGGCATTCATTATCAACCGGCAGATCGATGACCTGCGCGGGACGCTCTACCGCCAGACGATGTTCGCCGAGTTCGAACGCGAGATCCACGCCACCGAGGAAGCCGGCGAGCCGCTGACGCTCGACACCTTCAAGCGGATCTACCGCGGCCTTCTCACGGATTATTTTGGTCCGAGATTTGTGATCGATGAACAGTTGGAGCTGGAGTGTTTGCGTATTCCACACTTCTACAGCGCGTTTTATGTCTACAAATATGCCACGGGAATTTCTGCTGCGGTGGCACTCGCTTCGCAGGTTTTGGAATCCGGGGACGCCTCTCGCTACCTTGATTTCCTCCGCAGTGGCGGCAGTCGGTTTCCCATCGAGACGCTTTCGGCAGCCGGGGTCGATATGGACAGTCCGGCTCCGATTCAGGCTGCACTCGATCTCTTCGCCCGCCGCGTTGCCGAGTTGAAGGGCCTGATTGGCTAGAGCTTGAGTCCGAGGTCCGCGAGCAGCAATCGTGTGCCCGCCGCATCGCGATTCAAAACGCTGTTGATGCCGATGGTGGCCGCCACTTCGCAAAGCAACGGGCGGTCTTCGATATAGGCAACTTCGTCGGGTTGGACTTGCGCGACGTCGAGCGCGAGGTGGTAAATGTCGAGATCCGGCTTGCGGAAATGGACAAAAGCCGAGACGACGAAAAAATCGACGAAGTTTTTCAAATGGAATCGTGCGATACGATCCTCAGCGATCTCGCGTCCTTCGTTGCTCACGACAGCGATCTTCAGTCCGTAAACCGCCTTCAATCGGCAGACGAGATCAATCGTATCCTGATAGGGCTGGGCTTCCTCCAAGATATACTTCGTCACATCTTCTGAGGTGAACGTCCGGGGCTCGAAAAAAATGATCTGCCGAAGGTAGGTCTCGAGAGTCATTTTCCCCTCTTCGTAAGTGTCGTAGGTGACACGGTGCCGGTGATCGAGTTCCGAGTAGTCCACGCCAAAATGGTCGGCGGTTTTTTTTCGGAGAGCCGTATCCCAGCCGTTTGTGAGGAGAACGCCGCCAATATCGAGAAAGAGGGTTGTGATCTTGGGCATGTATGGAATTAAGACCGCGGCCCTGGGGAAGGCGAGACTAGAGTTTGCCCTCGGATTGGAAAAATGTGAAGGCCTCCCCGAGTGCGGACTCGAGAGTGACCTGTGCCGACCAACCGGAGCATTTTTTGAATCTCGTGGGATTGACCACCCAGCGACTGGCCCAGATCTCTTTTGCGCGGTCTCGCGTCAGGCTCGGCGTGGCACGCCGCATCGCCGGCACCCGGTCGACGACCGCAGAGAGAAGACGAACAAGCGGCTGGGGGATTCGCAAGGTGACTCCCCGCCCGCCCGAAACCCGGGCGGCCGTCTCGATGAGATCGATGTCGGAGATGACCCGATCCGAGGCGATGTAAAACGGACCCGCCTCGCTGACCCGTGCTGCGGCGAAAATCGCCCCGACAACATCGGCAACGCCCAAAAAGCTGAAGTGCTTCGTTGCCAATCCGGGCTTTGTCCGAATGAACCCACGGGCCATCTGGAACAAAGGAAGGGTGGCAGAGTCCCGTGAGCCGAGGATCATGGGCGGACGGAGGATCGTGATCGGGCGATCAGAGAAATCTGCGGCGATCATTTTTTCGGCAGCGAGCTTTGAATCTCCATACCAGGTGATTGGCGAGTCGGGCATCGCCTCATTCCGTGCGGAGAGGCCGTTCGGCGTGGGGCCTCCGGCTGACTGAGATGAGATGACGACTGTTTTGCAATCTCTCGGGAGGGCGGCCAGGATTCTTCGCATCCAGGACACATTGGTATCAAAATACTCTTTGCGGTTCCGGGCGAACAGAACACCGGCGGAAAGCACGGCTAGATCCACGGAGAATTCCGGCCACTCCGAGGGATCCACGGGAAGGGGCGTTATCAACCCCTCAGGCAGACGGTCACTGACGATTTGCCGACGGAGTTTTTCCAAATCCCGAACGGGAGCAAAAATAGGAATGCCCGATTGTGCCGCGGCCAGGCAAAGGTTTCGCCCGACAAAGCCAGTGGCACCTGAGAGGAAGAGGCGGGATGGTTGTGCGCAGTGAGCGGGCATTTTCTCTTACGGAAATGTCATTCGCGACGATCTCCAAATCGAGGAAAATCGGTCGATGGGTTTGATGGGAACGCGAAAGCGGGGGACCATCAAAATTGTGGAATAATCTCCCCGGTTGGCGCTCTCACTTCGTAATATCAATCCAGCCACACAAAAAACTCCACCCCGACCATGAAGACTGAATCCGCTGTCAAAGACCGTTATGCCGCCGCCTCCAAAGCCCAAGAGCCCGCGCTGTGCTGTCCCGTGAACTACAATCCAGAATATCTGAAGGCGATTCCGACCGAGGTCATCGAGCGCGACTACGGCTGCGGTGACCCCTCGCAATACGTCCGTCGCGGCGAGACCGTGCTCGACCTTGGCTCGGGCACCGGAAAAATCTGTTTCATCGCATCCCAAGTGGTTGGCCCAGCCGGACGCGTGATTGGAGTGGACATGACCGACGACATGCTCGAAGTCGCCCGCCGCAACGCGCCGACCGTGGCCGAGAAAATCGGTTTCGCGAACGTGGAGTTCCGGAAGGGCCGTATCCAGGACCTCGCCCTCGATCTCGAAGTCCTCGATGCCGAGCTGAAAAAACGTCCGATCACAGATGCCGCATCGTTTCTCGCCGCCGACGAACTTGCGGACGAGCTGCGTGTCACCCATCCGCTCGTTGCGACGGATTCTGTTGATGTTGTCGTCTCGAATTGCGTCCTGAATCTTGTCGAGCCAGGCTCAAAGCCCCAGCTCTTCCGCGAGATTTTCCGCGTTCTTAAGCTCGGTGGCCGCGCCGTGATTTCCGACATCGTTGCCGACGAAGAGGTTCCCGCACACCTCCAGAACGACGCCGAGCTCTGGAGCGGTTGCATCTCCGGGGCTCTCACCGAAGAGGGATTCCTCAAAGCCTTCGAAGACGCAGGGTTCTACGGCATTGAGATTTTGAAATTCGACATCGAGCCGTGGCGCACCGTGGAAGGATACGAATTCCGTTCGATGACCATTCAAGCGTTCAAGGGCAAACAGGGGCCATGTTTTGAACGCAAGCAAGCCGTGATTTACCGCGGGCCATTCAAGGAAGTGCTCGACGACGACGGCCACCGCATGGAGCGCGGTGTGCGATACGCCGTTTGCGACAAAACCTACAATCTCTACCACAAGGAGCCCTACGCCTCGTTCTTCGATTTCCTCCCGCCCCTCGATCCCATCTCCCTCGATCAAGCCGCTCCGTTCGACTGCCAGCGCACCGCCCGCCGCCACCCGAGGGAGACAAAGGGTCTGGATTACGACGAAACCAAAGCCAGCCAATGCTGCGATGGCGGCAGTTGCTGCTAGTCCGACGGCGTGTCCAATGATTCACGAAATCCAAGATCCCGGCTTTGCACCGCCGAGCTTCGCTGACCGACTCCGCCGACACGGTGTGTCTCTCACCCGTCAACGCACGGAGATCTTGCAGATCAACACGGGCAAACTTTGCAACCTCACCTGCATTCATTGCCATGTGAATGCCGGTCCCAAGCGCAAAGAAATCATCACTCGCGAAACGGTTGACCGGATTCTTGAGTGGCTTGAATCGACCGATATTCACACGGTCGATCTGACAGGTGGAGCACCTGAGATGATTCCCGACTTCCGGTATTTCATCGAGCGCCTCCGCGCCCTTCCCCAGGTCGAAACCATCATCGATCGTTGCAATCTCACGATTCTGAATGAGCCCGGCTACGAGGACATGGCGGCCTTCCTCGCCAGCCACCGGGTCTCCATTGTTGCCTCGATGCCGTGTTACAGCCCGGCCAACGTCAACGCACAACGCGGCGACGGCGTCTTCGATTCCAGCATTCGTGCCCTCCAACTTCTCAACGAACTGGGCTACGGCCGGTCGGCCCAGCTTTCCCTCGACCTCGTTTACAATCCCAACGGCGCTTTCCTGCCCGGCGATCAAGCCGAACTGGAGGCTGACTACAAACGCGAACTCCATTCTCACTTCGGCATCGATTTCGACCGTCTCTTCTGCATCACGAACATGCCGATTGCGCGTTACAAATCCTGGCTGAAAAATAACGGCCAGCTCGAAGAGTATATGACGCTGCTCCGCGAGGCCTTCAACCCCGCATCCTTGGCGGGCCTGATGTGCCGCAACACTCTGAGCGTTGGTTGGTCGGGCGAAGTCTACGACTGCGATTTCAATCAACAACTGGGCATGCAATGGAGGAATGGAAAACCTCTCTTCCTGTGGGACATCGATCCCGACGAGTTGGAAAATCGTCCCATCGCCCTCGGAGACCACTGCTTTGGCTGCACCGCCGGTCACGGATCGAGCTGCGGTGGGTCTCTCCTTTGATTGGGACGGTTCGCAGAGAAATCCAGGGACGATACGAAAGTTTTCTGTTGTGCTCCAGCCATTGACTCGTTTCAATAAATTGCCTCTCCCACATTGGCATACATGGATACTATCCTCGAATCGCGCGAACTTCAGATTGAGCGCAAACATTTTTTCATCGAATACCGCGAGAACGATCGCGGTCGTTTTCTTCGGATCACTGAAGAAGCTCACGGCCGTCGGAATACCGTGATCATACCGAGCACGGGAATTGAAGACTTCGAGCGGATGCTCGACGAGGTGCTCTCCGCGGTGCCGGAAGAAGCCTGAGTTCTACTTGCTCCCCGGCTTGATGGCCGGCGTGTCCCGCAGATCTGGCGGGATATCGGAAGGATCGAATGTCTCGACATTCATTTCGACGAGCGAGACGAACGGACACCCGAAGTCGGGGAGATTTCCGCCGCTACGATCAACAATCGAGCCCGCTGCGACGACAACTCCTCCGAGGTCGCGAACGATTTGGATCGTCTCCTGAACACGTCCGCCACGAGTCACGACATCCTCGGCGACGAGAAAACGCTCGCCGGGTTTTATCGTGAATCCGCGCCGGAGCACGAGGGAGCCGTTGCCGTCCTTTTCGGCGAAGATATGCCGCTTGCCCAGATGGCGGGCGACTTCCTGCCCGACGATGATCCCGCCGACCGCTGGTGAGATGACGGTGGTCGCCTCATGCGCGTCGAGTTTATCGGCCAGCCAACCGCAGACACGCGCGGCGATGGCGGCATCCTGAAGGAGGAGAGCACACTGGAAAAATTCCCGGCTATGGAGCCCGCTCCGGAGCACAAAGTGTCCGTGGAGGAGAGCACCAGTCTGGCGGAAGAGATCGAGAACTTCATTCATATACCAATCCTTGTAGCAGAAGATCCTGCCGTTTGCCGCAGGAATCGCCAGAGGAAAAAGAGCCCGGTGAGGACCATCCACGGGAGGTAGCCGACCCAAACCCCGACGGCACCCCACCCCATCGGAAATGCAAGGATGTAAACCGTCGGAAGGCTGAGCCCCCAGTAGCAGACTGCATTTGCGACGAGCGGTATCTTGTTGTCGAGCATCCCGCGCAGGGTGCCGAGACTGATCGACTGGATGGCGTCGGAGATCTGGTAGATCCCGGCAATTGTGACCAGCACACCCGCGAGACTTGCGACCGCCGGGTCACTCGTGAAGAGGCCGGCAAGGAATTTTCCAAACACAATGTAGGTCACAGCGCAGACGGCCATGAGTCCCGTGCCGAGACCGATGGCCGCGATGCCCACCCGCCGTGCCCCCGCGAGGTCGCCCGCCCCGGCCGACTGGGCGACCCGGACGCTGGCGGCTGTCGCCAGGGCAATCGGAAACATCCACGCCAGTGACGCGATGCTGATTGTGACTTGATTGGCGGCTAGAGCGGTCGTGCCCAGCCATCCGAGCATAATCGTTCCGAGCGCAAACGACCCCCCCTCCAGAACATCCTGACCCGCGACTGGAAGCCCTTCCTTAAACAACCGGCGAAACGGCGGCCAGAAGGACTCCCTTCGCTTGGTGAGTCGCAGGGCGGTGATTCGTTTGTCCGTCGCGATCCAAGCCAACAACGCAGCGGCTTGAAGGCAACGTGCAATCAGCGTTGCCCATCCGGCCCCCGCCAATCCGAGTGCCGGGAAGCCGAGATGTCCGAGGATGAGGACGAAATTTAAGGCGGCATTCAAAACGACCGATCCCGCGATGATCGCCAGGACCGGCCACGGACGATTGATCGACTCGGCCATCTGACCGAGAGCAACCGACAGCATGGCAGCCGGTAGCGACCAAGCGATCAGCAGAAAATACGTCCCAGCGACCTCGACGACTTCCTTCGGTTGTCCGAGTTGTCCGAGAAATGGTTGGACCGCGGTGAGTGCCAGCGCGACAATCGTGCCGACGGCGAGGCCGAGGACCATGCCGCCCCGCGCGATGGAGTTTACGCGATCGATGTCGCCGGCCCCAAAGGCCTGCGCGATGGATGGCGCGACGGCTCCAAGCGAGCCATAGGCAAAGTAGAGCGCGAACATGACGAAATTTCCGGCCAGTGCGGCGCCGGCGAGTTCGACGGCACCGAGGCGACCGACCATGACGGTGTCGGTCAGTTGGAGCAAAACCTGGCCGGCCTGCCCGAGCAGCATGGGAGCCGCGAGGGCCAGGATCGATCCGAGAACGGCAAGCTTGGTGGGTTGGGGATTTGTGGACACCGGTTTTATTCTGCTTGGAGAATCCGCAATCCGAAGGCGAGCCAGAGTGGAATCGTTATCAGGCTCACAAGCGACGTGCCAAAGACGACGCGGAGGGCGGTTGGCATGTCGCCGTGGTGAATCTTCGTTAGCACAATGGGAAAAACCGCGGCTGGCATCGCGGCCTGAACGAGTAGCACCGAGCGGAGTGCGGGGTCGGCGGGGATGAGCATTGCAAGCCCGACGAGAGTGAGCGGGAGGACGCCGAGTCGGAGAGCGATCGCGAGGGATGTTGTTTTCCATTCTGTCGCGAGAATGCGTGGGGTGGCATAATCTGCGAGGGAGGCGCCGGTGAGAACCAGAGCCAACGGGACGGCGCAGACGCCAAGCATGTGCAGGGCGGTATGCACCGAGGTAGGCGTCCAGCTTCCCGCTCCGGCGAGGTTGAGGGCGATACCGGCGACAACGGCGATGATCGGCGGACTAATGAGGCGGCGCCACCAGTCGCGCCCGGCTCCGTGGCCGGAGATCGTTGCCACGGCGAGACTCCACATGGCCATCTCGACGCCGAGATTGAAGGCGAAAAGGACACCTGTCACCTCGCGACTGAAGAGTGCGGCGCAGATCGGAAGCGGGATGTAGCCGTAGTTCTGCACGCCGACCGCGCAGGCGAATGTGCGCCGGACGACGGCATCCTTGAGAAAAAGTCGCGCCATGATAAGCGAGATCCCGATCGCCAACGCAATCGAGAGAAAACCCAGCAGCGGGGGAAGGAGAAGGTTCGCGGGCTTCCTCAATGCCTCGTTGCCGATGATGACGTCCAACGCCAGACAGGGAATAAAGATTTTGACGAGCAGACTGAGCATCGACTCGTCAGCTTGTTTGGTCAGGATCCCGCTTCCCCGGATGACGTAACCGGCACCGATTACGAAAAAGACCGGGAGGACTATTTCGAGTAGCGCGATGGTGGATGGCATGTCAGCGGCCGCCGAAGACGAGATTGCAAATAATAACCGCCGCCGCCACGCCGACGACATCGGCGCAGAGTCCGGCGGGGACGGCATGGCGGGTGCGACGAACGGCGACTGATCCGAAATAGACGGCAAGGACGTAGAATGTCGTCTCCGAGCTGCCCATGATCGTGGCACCCATTTTTGCGATGAGGCTGTCCGGACCTTGGGCTTGGACGAGCTCGGCGAAGATGCCATTTGAGCCGCTCCCGCTCAGGGGACGCATGAGTGCGAGTGGGAGGAGGTCCGGCGGAAAGTGGATGGCGGCGAGTGCCGGGCCGACGGCTTTGGTTATCAGGTCGATGCCGCCGGCGGCGCGGAACATGGCAACGGCCGAGATGATCGCGACGAGGTAGGGAATGATGCGCACCGCAACGTCAAACCCCTCCTTCGCTCCGACGACAAATTCCTCATAGACCTTTACGCCACGGAGCGCGGCATAGAGCGGGAAGAAGGCGATAAGAAAGGGGATGGCGAGGTAGGAAACGGCATCCACGAGTCGCACAAGCGGCGACTGCGTGGCCCGCTCCGGAGAGGCAGCAAACTGCCAGCCGAAGTAGAGGAACGCGGCAGCGAGTGTGAGGAGAATGATGGTTGCCCACCAAGAGAGAGGTGTGTGTGACGACGGCGATTCGCTTTCTTCTGTGGCGATGGGGGTCGGACTTTCTCCGGGAGGCAACGCAAACATCGGGAGCTTTTCAAAAAACTTTACGGTGATGATGGCGACAGCGGTCGAAAAGCAGGTGGCGAAGAATGCCGTGCCGATGATTTGCGTCGGGTTGGCTGCGCCGGCCGCCGCGAGGATGGCCACGGTCGTCGCCGGGATGAGCTGGACCGAACTCGTGTTAATCGCGAGAAACGTGCACATCGCATTGGTTGCGGTTCCGGGGCGGGTGTTGAGCTTTTCCAGATCCTGCATCGCGCGGAGGCCGAGTGGCGTGGCGGCATTGGCGAGGCCGAGCATGTTCGCCGCCGTATTCATGACGATCGACCCCATGGCCGGGTGGCTCGCCGGCACGTCGGGGAACAACCATACAAGCACAGGCCGGAGCGCGCGGGCGAGGATGTTCACGAGGCCGGACTTTTCGGCGAGTTTCATCAGCCCGAGCCAGAGGGCCATCACGCCCGCCAGCGGCAGCGCGATATTCATGACAGCGGTCTTGCAGGCTTCGAAGGCGGCATTCGTCACCTCCTGCAAATGGCCGGCAAATCCTCCCATGAGGACCGCCAGCACGATGAGCCCGAGCCAGATGTAATTGAGCATCGCGTCAGACTGTGCGGGTTCTCTTTGAAAATCAACCCGCCGCGTCGGCCCGGCTCTGCCTCATGAGCACGCGTGTTCCGATCACGGCGACTCCGATTCCGAGTCCGAGGAGGACGGCGCAGGTCGCGACGAGCGGCCAGTTCGCCCGTCCGAAATTCAACACGAGGGAAAGGCCTGTCGAGGCGAACGTGGTTGCGAACATGATGATGGCGGGGACAAGCGCAAACCAATAGCGGCGGCCGTGATCGCGCAGCCAGACGCTGACGACGAGTAGGGCCATGGCGCCCATCATTTGGTTGGCCGATCCGAAGACCTGCCAGAGAACAGGCAGAGTGTTTGATCGGGAGAGGAGGAACATGATGCCGACGCAGAGGCCGGTATTGAACCACACGTTCCGCAGGATTCGGGGAGGGTTTTTGAAGAGGAAGGCCCAGACTTCCTCCAAGAGATAACGGTTCAGTCGAACGGCGACGTCGAGAGTTGTGACGACGAAGCCCTCGAGGAGGAGGATTCCTAGAACGGCTCCCGCCCAAACGGGAAGCCCGAAGGCGAGGTTCACAAGATTTCCTGTGGCCAGCGAGATCGCGAGAATGGGATTTTTCTCTCCGTAGGTGATGCCGAGGTAGCTTTTCCAGTCGAGCCCGATGAGGAGGGTGAGGATGACCGTCACGGCGAGGGTGGATTCCAGAAGCATCGCATGGAAACCCACGGTCCGCGCATCGCGTTCGTTGGAAAGTTGTTTGGCACTCGTGCCGCTTGAGACGAGGCAATGGAATCCACTGATCGCCCCGCACGAAACCGTGATGAATAGCATCGGCCACAGCATGCCCACAAACTTCATTCCATTCTCGGCATCCCAGAGCGGGATCGTTTCCTGAACGCTTTGCGGCGCGGCCGGGACGGAGGAAAATCCGCCGCCGAATCCGGCAACGAGCAGGCCCGCGACCACGGCGAAGATGCCGCCATAGAGGATCTGAACATTCACAAAGTCGCGAGGCATAAGCAGCAGCCAAACGGGGATCGCTGAAGCCAGCACGACGTAGACCGACATCAGAATCCGCCAGGTATCGGGAGAGACAATCATGGGAAACCGGAGCCCGAGGACCACCGAGAGCAGGCAGAGAACGGCTGCCAGCAGGTAGTTCCAAACCGTGTGGGTCCGGATCTTGTAAATCATGATCCCGAGAAGTGGCGCGCACAGCGTGATGAACAGAACACTCGTTGAAGCAATTCCGCCGATCTTCGCCATCAAGACCGGTTGACCGTCTTTCATCGTGACCCCGGTCGGCATCGCACTGCCGTCGCGGAACGGATGAAGGCCGGTCGGGTCCACCTCGGTTGCGAGCGCGGCGGAAAGTTTTTCCACCGGCACCGGTGCCATCCCGACTTTCTCGGCGGGATACATGCTGGTGAGGGCTGTCACGCTCAGGTTGAGGAACGTGGCGGTGATCATGAAGAGCCCGATGACCAGAAAGCTGATGATGAGAATGTATCCGGTGGTGCCGAGATAATCGCGTGCAATGTCGGCCACCGAGCGACCCTCCTCTCGCACCGACATGTAAAGCGTTGTCATGTCGTGGACACCGCCGAGGAAGATGGCACCGAGCACAACCCATAAGAGCGCCGGAACGTAGCCGTAGGCCATCGCAAGTGTTGGGCCGACAATCGGTCCGGCTCCCGCAATGGCCGCGAAGTGGTGGGCGAAGAGGACATACGGCTTCGAGGGAATGAAGTCGCGCCCATCATTTTTCTCAATGGCGGGCGTCGGTCTCGCGTCGTTCACGCCGATAGACCGCGCTAGGTAACGACCGTAGAAGCGCCCGCCCAGATAGTAGCAGATGGCACTGGATGCCAGAATTAAGAGGAGAACACCACCCATAGCGCGCGGATATTGAACAGGGGGCGAAATTCGTGCAAGCATGACGATATGCCAGCTTCCAGCCTCGCCGCTCTCCTCGGATTCTCCGCCGTTGCCCTCGGAGCCTTTGGTGCCCATGGACTCAAGGACGTTCTTGCCACGAACGACACGGCCCCGATCTGGCAGACGGCGGTTCTCTACCATCTCGTCCACGCGGTTGCGGCCCTGTGGGCGTCGGATCGTCGGCCGTTCGTCACCGTTCTATGGGCCTGTGGAGTGCTGGTCTTCTCCGGTTCGCTTTACCTTTTGGCGATCACGAATATCCGCTGGCTCGGTGCCATTACGCCGATCGGTGGTGTGATACTACTTGTCGGCTGGGCGATGCTTTTCAAGCCGTCTCCGGTCCGGCGGTAGTGTCGCCAAACGAAAAGGGACGACTCGTTAAAGAGTCGTCCCTTGGAAAAATTTTGCCCCGCTCGTGCCGTTCCGAAACAGTTCCCGTTCCCTAGTAATAGGGTGGATGACCGCCTACCCTGCGCTCTGACTTCCAGTGAAGGCCTGTCATTGCGCCGGGAGCCTAGCCTCCGGGTATTGATTTAATTATCGGTTCGGGAGTTTGCTCCGTTTAATCGCGAACACAGAAGGGCAAATCCTTTGCGGTAAAGACCCGGATTTTTTGTCCGTATCCCACCGCGTAATCAAAAAATTGGAAAGATCTACTCTCGGAAATCAACCCCCAAGGCCTCTTTTAGTCTTACCTTCAAGCGGTCTGTGGCGGCGGTGACTTCGTCTGCCGTTAGCGTCCGCTCGGGGGACCGGAATGTCAAGGAAATCGCGAGGGATTTTCGGTCGGATGGAAGTCGTTGGCCGGTCGGGTCGGTGAACAGATCGAAGAGTTCGGCTTTGGCGAGGAGAGGCTCATTGGCATCGCTCAGGGTGGCGCGAACATCCGCGTAGGGGAGTGTGGATTTGGCAATCATCGCGATATCGCGCGTCGATGCAGGAAACTTCGGCATCGGGTGAGCCGACAGGCCGGACGGTGCAGCCGCCATCCAAGCCGCGACGTCAAACTCGGCCGCGAGCACGGGTGCCGTGGTGCCAAGGCGGCGAGACTCAGCCGGGTGGAGGGCGCCGACGAGGCCGATGCGATGGCCGTCGAGTGCAATTTCCATGGCCGAGCCGAAGGGCGGCGCCGGATTAGTCGACGGAATGAATCCCACATCGTCAATCCCCGTCAGGTCCGCGACGAGACCCTTGAGATCGAAGATGTCCCACGTCCTCGCGGGCTCGCCCC
>JBMOHW010000028.1:0-23047 GCA_049317665.1 Terrimicrobiaceae bacterium
GCTGGCGCGAGATCCGGTCGGCGCCATCCTTGGTGCGGCAGAAGATCAAGACGCTGTCGAAGTTTGTGCGTTCGAGCAGGGCAATGAGGAGGTCGAATTTTTGATCCACTGCGACGGGGTAAAACGCATGGTTGACGGTTGAGGCGGGCGAGCGCTGGGCACCGATCTCGATTCGCTCGGGATCCCGGAGACACCACGACGCGAGTCGCCCGATTTCCTCGGGAACTGTAGCGGAAAAAAGCAGGGTCTGGCGCTCCTTGGGACAGGCCTCGACAATCCGGCGCACATCGGGAAGGAAGCCCATGTCCAACATGCGATCAACCTCATCGAGAATCAGGAAGTTGAGCTTCGATAGATCAACCGCACCCTGTTGCATGTGGTCGAGGAGGCGGCCCGGCGTGGCAACAATCACATCGCAGCGTTTGGCGAGGTCTTCTTTTTGTTTACCGTATCCGACTCCGCCGTGAATAAGCGACACCTCGGTGTGCATGAACCGCATGTAGTCGCGGAAGGCGGTTTCGACCTGCATGGCGAGTTCCCGGGTCGGCTCCAGGACCAAGCAGCGGATTTGGGGTTCGGGGTGGTCGAGCTTGGAGAGGACGGGAAGCGCGAAAGCTGCCGTCTTGCCGGTGCCGGTTTGTGCGGATGCGATGAGGTCGCGACCGGAGAGAATAACAGGAATGGCGCGCAGTTGGATCGGGGTGGGTTCCGAGTAGCCCATCCGCTGTGCTCCGTGCAGGACGGATTCAGACAGGCCGAGATTTTGAAATGACATAATTGAGATGAACCGGCAACAGTAGCCGATTTCACAGATCAAACCAGCCTTTTACCGCAAATGGCGAGAACGAGGCGATGGCACCGGAAAGCTCGCCCCACGAAAAATGCTGAATAAAGACCTCCCGCCCAGCGAGGATACCGCGGGTTCCGCCGTTGGATTCCGCGACTTTTATTCCGGAGGCCAACCCGTGGCCGGAGAGTTTGACGATGGCTTCTTTCGCCGTCCAGATGCGGAAGAACAATTCGCGGCCACTATCACCGGCGGCCTCGATGAGTTGTGATTCCGCAGGAAGAAAAAATCTCTTCGCGATCGCGCGGAAATCCGGGCATCGGGCGGGGTTTTCGATGTCGATGCCGATTTCCTCCGACGAAAACGCGGCTAGGACGTGATCGCCGGAGTGACTGAGATTGAAGTGGATCTCCTCCGAATCGGCGAAAAATGGTTTCCCGCTGGCTGCAATGGCAATGCGAACGTCCGACGGGTCGATGCTAAGGTAGCTCGCGCAGGCATCCCGCAACCCGGATCGTCCGCGAACGAATGCCGACTTTGCGGTGGGGTCAACGAATCCCTCCGCCCGACGGTCCTCATCCTCACTGAGCATGCGGGTTTTGCACTCCCGGAAGCTCCAGACATGGACCTCGCCGCGGCTAGGCATCCGGATCAGTCCCGGAATGCGCTCAAACTGGGCCTTTAGCGGGTTCACGAACATTCAGCCGGACACTTTGGCGCGGAGTTGCTTCGTCTCGGCGCGGCGACGTTTGCCCTCGACGAGCCGTCTTTTTGTCCCCCGCGAGCGACGCGCTCTGCGTCGGCGGTCTTTGGAGATCTCGGCCAAGGCGGATTGTTTAGCGGCCGCAGCGGCGGCCTGGATTTTTTCCGCGAGGAGTCGGCTCGCCTCCTCGCGATTACGCGCCTGAGACCGCGAGCCCGTGGAGCGAACGGTAAGGCCGGTCGGAAGGTGGCGGAGCGTAACCGCCGTGGAAACCTTGTTGACGTGCTGACCGCCAGGACCGCTGGAGCGGCTGAAGACCTCCTCGACCTCGTTCTCTTTCCACGGCGGCATAATGCCATCAACCTTCACGCGATGTTTCAATCTTGGCAAGGTCTGTGGTGAGGAGGGGGCAGGCCTGGCCTGTTGACATACTGCTTGGAGTTCCGAGGGGTGTCCGTTCACCAACGGTCATAGACCGCCGCCACATTTGTGAATTCAAAAAACGATCCGAACGAGCGAGAAATCATCTTCCAATCCGCTCTGACCATACAGCGCACGGGCTTCGTCGGCCATCACGCTCAGATTCGTTCCGGGTTGCAGAATTTTTTGTCCGGCGACTTGGCCGAATTCGTCCAGCGTCCACATCCCGCCTTCGGGCTTGGTGATTTCATAAACTCCATCGCTAAACAATAGCAGCGTGGAGCCCACTGGCGCGGGTAGCGTATGCGACGCATACGGAATATCGGGCACCGCCCCAACCACCATTCCAGACCTGCCAAGCTTCTGCGCGGCTTCATTTTCTCCCGGCAAATACAGCAACGCCGGCGGATGTCCGCCGCAACTGCACGACAGCGTCTGCGTCCGTTTGTTCCAGACGCCATACCAGAGGGTGAAATACATGTTGTTCTGCTTCTCCATGTCGAACGCCGCGTTCATTCCGCTCAGCACCAGCTCCGGATTGCGGAAATCAACGCCGGGAATGGTGCTGCTGCGCAACACATTCAACGCAGAGATGGACAGCAACGCCGCACCCACTCCGTGCCCGCACACATCGAGTAGATAAATTGCGAAATGCTCGTCATCGATCCAGTGATACCCGAACGCATCGCCCCCCAATTCCGCTGACGGCACAAAAATCCAGTCCGCCCGTGGGGAATCCATCAATGGCTTGGGCAACAACGCCTGGACATACTCTGAAGCTTCGTTCAACTCCTGAGCCAGTTTCTTTTGGCTGGCCTCAAGCGCGATGAAAGCCAGTCGCCGCTCCCGGGCTTCCAAGCTCTGCATCAAAATGGCGCCCATGGATTCCGCAAAGGATTGCTCATCCGGGTGCCACGTTCGCGCCGAGTTTTCCGCTGCGCAGACAATGACTCCGATCAAGGCCCCACCACGCCGGAGCCCGACCTGCAAACTGGCAGAAACTATATTCGAGGTTCGCCATTGGCCGGCATGTTCATCCAGCGCCCCATCGGAATATGCCAGCACCGGAGTTTGATCCAACGCGGTCAATCGCGAGGTCTGGATCAAAAAATCACGGGGAGTGGTTTCCCAACCCTTGCCCCCCCGCGTGAATCCTTGGCGGACCAGTGTCTCGCCCCGCACCCACCACACGGAAACCTCCCGGCAGCTCAAGGTTTGCCGTGCAGCCGAGGTCACTTTCCAAGTCAGGATATCGCGATCGTCGCGAACCAACTCGGGCGCATGGGCCAGATCCACGAGGGCTTTCTTTTGGGCACTGAGCCGTTGTTCCATGGCCTCCCGTTGGAACTGCCGCTCCATCTGCCGCGTGATATTGCGCGCCACGAGGATGATGCATTTGCCGATTCCCGGCACATGCTCGATCACCCGGCTGCGTGATTCCAACCAAACCCAAGAACCGCTTTTATGGTGCATCCGGTATCTCAGCGAGCGACCCCGGCCCCCGGTCATGACTTCTTCAAAGGTTTTCCGGATATTGCCGATATCGTCCGGATGCAGCGATGCCGTGGAATCGCCCGATTCTAGTTCCGCTCGTGTGTAGCCAAGGGTGTTGGAATACGCTTCGTTGAACCAAACCCGGCGCCGGTTGCTATCGATCACCGCAATCAAATCCTGAATGTTTTCCCGGATGATTTCGATCAAGTCTTCATGCCGAATCTGGTTAACGCTCGAAGTGGACATCTTAATTTTTATGACAATTGGGTAAAATTTACCCGGAACCGCTCGGAGGCAAGACCACAGATGAATATTTGGCTTGCGACAACCCGTTAATCAGGTAGTCCGAAGGAAGCGCTGGTCCTCCGTGGGCTGGCAACACTAACCCATTAAAAAATATGACTCTGACCTCCGTTGACCTTGACAACGGCATTCGCCAAATCACCCTTGAAGGTCGCTTGGACATCGCGGGCTCCGGCGAGATTGACTTGAAATTCAGCGCGTTCGCTGCTGGAGACAAAAGTAAGGTGCTGGTCGATCTGTCCAAAGTGGATTTCATCTCCTCCATTGGCATCCGCACTCTACTCAGCGCTGCCAGAGGTCGAAAGAACAAGGGCGGCACGCTGGTGCTCTGTGCAGCCCAACCTCTCGTCGCTCAGGTTATCGAAACCGCGGGTCTGGGAGCTTTGATTCCGTCAGCGCCTGACGTTGCGTCTGGCATTGACCTCCTGAACGCTTCGGCCTGATTACCGGAATCCTCCGTTATGCCGGAAGGAATTGCCCCTGCCGCTGACACGTTGTCCCGGATCGTGCTTGCCCCTGAACTGACAGCGCTCCAACAGATTCCCGCTTGGCTGGAACAAAGCGCGGGAAATTTGGCCTTACCGTCCGACCTTTCGTTCAAGCTCAATGTCTGCATCGAGGAATGGTTTTCCAATCTGGTGAATCACGCCGGATTGTCGCCCGATGACCCGCCTGTCGTTTTCGTCGTGGAGAGAAAAGAGGAATTGATCGTTCTAACCATCACCGATCAGGGCAAACCATTTGACCCCACAAAAGCCCCGTCGCCAAAGCAGGCATTGGACCTGGAAAGCGCCGAGATTGGCGGACAGGGTATCCATCTCATGGCCCAGTTCAGCGAATCGTGGAGCTACGTTCCGCAGAGCCCGGAAGGAAACGTGCTGACGCTGCGATTCCGCTAGATGGGATTGCTGATAGGAATTCGTCCTCAGCGGCATAATGCCATCCGCCTTCACGCGATGTTTGAATCTTGGCCAGGTCTGTGGTGATATGAAGGTTCGATGAATTTCCGAACCATTTCCGACGGGGCGTTTGTGACCGATGAGGTCGAGTCGGGAGAAATTCGATTCCGTGTCGCTCGGGTCGGGGCGGAGCTCATCAGCATCGCCCGCCGGCGAGGGGATCGGTGGCAGGGGTTTTTACATCGCGACGGGGAGAGTTTGCCACCGGCCTCGGGATGGGCGAACCATGCGACCGTGATGGGTTATTTTCTCCACCGCCTCTGGAACGAACAGTCGACCTATCGGGGCGAGGTCATCCGCGGCGGGAATCACGGATTTATCCGGCATTTTTCGTTTTCCGAACCGCGGTTGCTCGCCGATGGTGTCGCTTACGCCATTTCCGCGGACGACGTTCCGCGAGCGGCTTACCCGCTGAGGGTGGGATTTGAGATCGCTTACCGAATCGTCAATGATGCGGTGCGCGTCGAGTTTTCGTTCACGAATTTCGAGCCGACACTCGATGCGCACGTGAGCGTCGGGCTCCACCCGGGGTTTTCCGTCGCCTCGGTCGCCGAGGCGCGAGTAACGTTTCCGGCTGGGCGGTATGAGCGATTTTTTGCACCGGGAAATTTCCTGAACGGGCAAACCGAGTTCATCGATCACCCCGGTGGTGAGATGCCGTTTCCCAAGGCGGGACTGCCGGATTCCTATCTGATTGGCCTTGAGGGTGTGCCGAACAGGCATTTTGTTCTGGAGTCCCCGGGCCTCGGCACCAGTGTAGGGCTCGATTTTTCCGAAGTTCCGTTTCTCACACTCTGGAGCGATGGCGTCGACTTTCTGTGTGTCGAACCGTGTTGGGGCCTGCCGGACAGCAACCCGCCGGTTGCGTTTGAGCGGAAGCTCGGCATTCAGGTCATCCCTCCCGGCGGCACTCTTCAGCGCGGTTTCTCAATTCTTCCTGCATTCATCCCATGATCCTGTCCATCGTCACGATTCTCATCCGTTTCGCCCTGCTTGCGGTCTTCACTTTTGCGTTCGTTGTTCTTTTCGAGCATGGGCCAAATGACTTCGTCGAGAGCGCAAAAACCGAATGGCAGGCGCTGACGGTCGCCGTCGAGAAAATGAGCGGGACAAAACCAGTTGAGCCCGGAGCTTGATGAACCGCGGCCCGCAGATTAGAATCCGAGGTTCTTATGGCCGTCAAGACTGAGAAAGACCTCCCCGAATCCCACCGCGCGACATGGCTCAAGGCGATGAGCGCCATGCAGCTCCGGAACTACGGATACACGATTCAATTGCTCCAGAGTGTGCTCAAAGCGACCCCGGATTTTCTGGCGGGACGCCAACTCGCCCGCAAAGCCGCGGTCGCGAAAAGTGCCGGGAAGAAGGGCATCTTAAGCGGTCTATCGAGCGCGTCGTTCAGCACGATGAAGGTGCAAGGTCTGCTCAAGAAAGATCCGGTCGCCGCGATGGATGCGGTGGAGCGGATTCTGGAAGTCGAACCCTACAACCCCCAGGCGAATCAACTCCTTCGCGAGGCGGCCGTGGCAGCAAAAATGCCCGAGATCGCGGCGTTTGCTCTTGAGACGATCATCGAGGGAAATCCGAAAGACACAAAAACGATGCATGAGCTTGCCAAGCACTTCATGCAAAACGGTCTGCCGGAAAAAGCCGTCGAGTGGTATGGCCGGATCACAGAAATCGTTCCCAACGATCTCGCTGCGATCAAGGGGGGGAAGGACTCGGCGGCCGCGTCGTCGATGCAGCGGGGAGGCTGGGAGCGCGAGGAGACGACCTATCGCGACCTGATCCGTGATAAGGAGCAGGCCGTTTCGCTGGAACAGCAGGGCCGCGTCGTCCGAAGCGATGAGATGATTGATTCTTTGCTCGCGGAACTCCACGCGAAGGCTGAGGCCGAGCCCGGGGTGGTCGATACGGCGCGAAAGATAGCCGAACTTTACGAGCAGAAAGAAGACTTTGAAAATGCGACACAGTGGTTCACTTACGCAGCCGGGTTGACGGGAAACTCCGATCTTGCTCTGGTCCGGAAGGCGGCTGATCTGAACCTTCGGCAATACGATCTCGCCATACAGGCCCGCGAGGAAATCATCGCGGCGAACCCGGACTCCGAAGAGGCAATCCAATACGCCGGCGAGCTGGAAGCCATGAAAGCCCAGCGGGCGGAACTCCTGATTGGTGATGCCCGCACTCGGGTCGACCGCAATCCGACGGATCTCCAGTTCCGCTTCGAACTCGGTGAGATCCTCGTAAGCATCGGAAGATTTCAGGAAGCGATTCCGGAACTCCAGAAAGCCCGGCAGAATCCGAGCGTTCGCATCCGGGCCATGAGTCTTCTGGGCCAGTGTTTCCTGGCGCGGGCGATGTTTGACCTCGCGGCCAAAACGCTTTCCGATGCCGCGTCGGAACTCTCGGCGATGGATGCGACGAAAAAGGACGTCGTCTACAATCTTGGCCTCGTTTACGAAAAAATGGGCGACGCCGAGAAATCCATCGCCGCGATGAAGCAGATCTACGAGGTCGACTACGGCTACCGGGATGTTGCCGCCCGCGTCGAAGGCTCGTATTAGACGACTTCGCGCAACTGAATCGAGTCGAATCGTTCGTCACCCGCTTGGACATCGCTGAGGATGATCAAGCGATCTCCCTTGGAAATCAATCCACGCTTCATCAGCAGGGTCTCGGCATCGGCAATCGTGTGTTCGGGATTGAGCCCGAAGGGCATGTGGATCGGGTGGGTATTCCAATTCAACGCCAAGCGCCGAACAACGTCTTCGGAAGGAGAGAACGCGAAGATCGGTGAATGCTCGGGGCGGAGGTGGCTGGCGTTGTCGGCCATAAATCCCCGCCGCGTAAAGACAACGATTTTTCCGTCGGGAAACGAGTTGGCCAGTGTGACGGCGGATTTCATCGTCTTCAGCCGGGTGGTATCGATGATGGCGTCTTTCGCGTAACCCGCACCGCCGCTGGCGGCGATCCGCCGGGCCACGCGATCGAGGATTTTGACGCAGTCGACCGGATATTTTCCCACGGTTGTCTCGCCACTTAGCATGATGGCATCTGCTTGTTCGAAGACGGCGTTGGCCACGTCCGTGATCTCGGCGCGGGTCGGCAGCGGGTTTTCGATCATGCTCTCCAGCATGTGAGTGGCGACGATGACCGGCCTTCCGATCTGAATGCATTTTTTGATGATCCGTCGTTGGATGATCGGGAGGTCCTCCATGTTGCACTCTATTCCGAGGTCGCCGCGGGCGATCATTACGGCGTCCGAGGCACGGATGATCTCGTTCACGTATTTGACCGCGTGTTGATCCTCGATTTTTGCGATCGTCCGGGCCTCGCTCCCGTGTTCGCGCAGGACGCGCTTCAGTTCGATGATGTCCGAGGCTTCACGACAGAAGCTTAACGCGACAAAGTCCACTCCCAGCGAGGCGCCTAGTTCAACGTCGGCAAGGTCCTTTTCGGTGAGCGGCGGGAGGTTGACCTTGACCCCGGGCAGATTGATATGGCGCCGCGATCCTAAGACGCCCGCCGTGAGAACCTGGCAGCGGATCACTTTGGCATTCTTCTCGAGCACCTTCATGTGCATAACGCCGTTGTCGACCAGCACGGTGTCGCCGACGTGGATGTCATCGACCAAGCCGTCGTAGTTTACGTCCACGGAATACTCCTCGACGCTCTTCGAGCCGCGGACCGTGAATTCAAAAATGTCGCCGGGCTTCAGGTTGAGTTTGGACTTGAGGTCGCCAGTCCGTATCGCCGGTCCCTGAGTATCCATGAGGATACCGGTTACCGAGCCCAAGTCCGCCGAGACATGGCGGATATTGCGCACGATCGTGCGGACCCAGTCATGCGTGGCATGGCTCATATTGAGACGGAAGATATCCGCCCCGGCTTTGATCATCTCCGCCAACATTTGCGGCGATTCCGTGGCCGGTCCCAGTGTGCAAATAATTTTCGAAGTGCGCATCGCGTTCAGAAACGGCGTCCTGCCGGAAAATGCAAGATCGAACACTCGGCAACATCCTTCCCTGTTCGGAAGTTATCCGTTACGATCCCGGGATGGAGGGATCGCAAGTCATCATAGCACTGGTTGCGCTGGGTTGCGGATGCCTGGTCGGTTGGCTGCTGATGTCGGCGAGGTCGTCGACACGCCTGGCGGTTGTGCAGTCAGAGTCGGCGGGTTTCCGCGCCCGTGCGGAATCGCTGGAAGTCCAGGTCTCCCGTCTCGAATCTTTGCTGGCTGCCGAGCAGGCGAAGGCGACGGATCTCTCCGGGCGCCTTGCGGCCATGGGTGCGGAAAAGTCTCACCTTGTCGATCGTTTGGAGTCCGAGGCCTCGCGACTGGCGACTCTCCAAGACGAGATGAAGCTCCAGTTTGAGAATCTCGCCTCGCGTCTTCTCGAGGAAAAAAGCGTGCGGTTTTTGGATCAGAATCAGCAACAACTTGCGACACTTCTGGCTCCGCTGCGGGAGAGAATTGGAGAGTTCCGCGAGCGCATGGAGGCTATTCACAACGCCGACGAAAAATCTTCCGCCGCACTCGGCGACCAGTTGCAGGTTCTCCACGAACTCAATCGCCGCATGGCGGACGAGGCCGGCAATCTGACGACGGCGCTCAAGGGCCAGTCGAAAACTCAAGGATCGTGGGGCGAGCTCGTGCTTGAGAAGATTCTCGAGAAATCCGGGCTGACAAAAGACTTAGAATACGTGACCCAAGAAGGCCTTCGGGACGACGACGGTGGTCGCAGGCTTCCGGATGTCATTATCCGTTTGCCGGAGGGTCGGCATCTCATCATCGACTCCAAGGTCTCGCTGACCGCCTACGAACGCTGGGCCAACGCGGGCTCTGCGACTGAACTTGCTGCGACCTTGAAGGAACACGTGGCCTCGATCCGTCGTCACGTTGATGATCTTTCGCGCAAGGATTATCCGAGTCTGCCCGAGCTTCAGTCGCCGGATTTTGTCCTGATGTTTGTGCCTGTCGAGCCGGCCCTCCATGTCGCTCTTCAGCATGACCCCTCGCTGTATGGCGATGCCTTTGCGAAGAACGTCGTCCTGGTCTCGTCCTCGACTCTTTTGATTGCACTTCGCGCCGTTGAGAGCGTGTGGAGGCGTCACAAACAAACGCTCAATGCTCAAGAGATCGCGCGTCAGGCCGGCAAGCTCCACGATGCCTTCGTCCTTTTTGTTGAGTCTCTGGAAGAGGTTGGCTCGCGGATTGAGCAGGCCAGGGCATCGTATGACCAAGCGATCAGCCGACTCGCCACCGGTCGTGGAAATCTTGTCAAGCGGACGTTGGAGCTTGAAAAATTGGGTGCCCGGGCGGAGAAGCAATTGCCCGGCAGCATCGCCCGCCTGGCAGCGGAGGACGTCGTCGAGTAGTTATGGCATCGATTGGAATCATTGGGGCCAGCGGGTTTGTTGGATCGCGGCTGTCGGAGTTGGCCGAGGCAGCCGGACATCAGGTCGTGAGGTTCTCGCGTGTTCAGCGACCGGGGTTTCGCGCACTTGGTGAGTCCGGGCCAATCGACTATTCCGATCTGGATGCCGTCGTCAACCTCGCGGGCGAGCCGATCTTGGGGCTTTGGACAGAAGCTAAAAAGCGGCGAATTCTCAGGAGCCGGACAGAGGGCACTCGACGAGTGGCGGGATCCTTCTCCCACGGCGAGATGCCTGGCATTCTCGTGAATGCGTCAGCGATTGGATTCTATGGCGACACGGGCGAGAAGATCGTGGATGAGAACTCGCCGGGAGGAACCGGCTTTCTGGCATCGACGTGCAAAGCGTGGGAGTCGGCCACTCTTTCGGCCGCGAGGCTCGGGCGCCGTGTGGTCTGTGTTCGTATTGGATTCGTCCTCGGTCGCGGCGGCGCGATGCGGCTTGTCCGCCCGGTTTTCCGCGCGGGACTCGGCGGAAACCTTGGGAGTGGGCGTCAATGGATGAGCTGCATCCATGTGGACGATGTTGCTGGCATGATCCTTTGGGCCGTTGAGAACCCAGCCATTTCCGGGGCAATGAATGCTGTGATGCCCGAGCCGGTTCGAAATGCCGAGTTTACAAAGAGCCTCGCGAAATCGGTTCACCGTCCCGCCATCTTCCCGGCTCCCGCCTTTATGCTTCGATTTTTCCTCGGTGGTATGTCGTCGATCATGCTCGACAGCGCCAGGGTGCTGCCGGGCGTTGCTATTCGGGAGGGCTATCCGTTTCGCTATCCCGAGCTGGCGCCGGCGCTCCAATCGTTGGGCACTTCGAAGTAGTCGCCCAGCCAACCCGCGACGTGATCGAATCCGGTCAGGCGGCCAAGGATTCGGGCAGGGGCCGACGCCGGAAGAAAAACCGGCACGCACTCTCGCGTGTGGTCGGTGCCCGGCGATGTGGGATCGTTGCCATGGTCGGCTGTAATGATGACAAGATCGCTTTCGGTGGTTTGCAAAAGAAAATCCGCGAGCCAAATGTCGAACTCCTCCAAGGCTCTCGCGTAACCGTCCACATGGCGGCGGTGACCGAACAACATGTCGAAATCAACAAGGTTCGCAAAAAACAAACCTGCTCCCCCGCTTCGCCAAACCTCGGAAATTGTCTCCATTCCGTGTTGATTGGAAATCGTGGGATGCGAAGCGGAGATCCCGCTGCCCGCAAAGATATCCGAGATTTTTCCAATGCTGGTGACCGGAATCCCTGCGTCAACCAAAGCATTAAGAACCGTTCGCGGAGGAATCAACGAGAAGTCGTGGCGTCCGGCTGTTCGGCGCCACGCCCCATTTCCCCCATCAAACGGCCTCGCAATGACACGTCCGATTCCGTCGGCATGTTTCCTGGCCACGCGGCAGATCTCGTAAAGTTTTTCCCGTGGGACGACGGATTCGTGAGCAGCGATTTGAAGGACAGAATCGACCGAGGTGTAAAGGATCGGGGATCCCGTGCGCACATGTTCGGCGCCAAACGTTTCCAGCACCGTCGTCCCACTGCTGACGACATTGCCGATGAACTTTACGCCAGCCTCGGCCTCGATGGCCGAGACCAAATCCACGGGGAACGTGTCAAAGACCGGGAAGGGCTTTTCCAGCACCGTGCCAGCCAGTTCCCAGTGTCCGGTCGTCGTGTCCTTGCCTGAAGATTTTTCAACGAGCACGCCGACAGCGCCACATTCCGGCGGATTCGGGGTTCCGCCTGCCGCCAAGTCCAGCGCCGCCCCGAGCCCGATCCGGCGTAGAGTCGGAATCGCAATTTTTGGATGATGCTCCAAAATGTGACCCACGGTATTCGCTCCTTGGTCGCCATACGCGGCCGCATCCGGCGCATGGCCGACTCCCACACTGTCGAGAACGAGGAGCAATGCCCGTGGCTTTTTGATCACGACTCTGCGGATACAGGATTCTTGGCCCGAGAACAACACTCACCGCTTGCATCGTCGGTGCGGCACGGCGATAAGTCGTGGATGCCGGGAGAGCAGTTTCCAGAGAAAAAGGGAGTCATTCGCCCGCGGGTTCGACAAGCGGGCGGCGATGAACTCCCGGCCGCCGAGGGAGAGGAAGATTTGGAGACGCGGTTCGACGTGGTCCAAAAAAACCGCCTTCGTGCAAGCGGGGTCAAGTTCCCGGCGCGAAGTGTCGCGGTTCCGAAGCGTTCCAGGAGTGAGTCCTCTGTAACCGTCGAGCCGGAAACGGACAAAGAGGTTGTGCCTGTGGACGAACCTGCCGCGCCGATTCCAGCGGCCGAAGGGGAGGATCTATGGGCCATGCCATCACCGCCGAAGCCCGAACCGGCGACCGAGCCAGCCGATCCCCAGAAACGGACGCGAAGGAAGAAGAAGCGAACGATCTGGACGCGACGCTTCCGCCTTCGCAAAATGGTGGTTCCCGTTCTGCTCGCAGTCGTGTCGACGGCGATCCTCTTCTTCTGGATTGGAAAATGGTTAGGGCTTTTCGAGGCGGCCAGTCTGGCGACGCGCGAGCGGGTTTCCCTCCGGCCGGAGTTCGTCGATCTTCTGGAGAGTGCACTGACCGAGTTGCGAACCGGCGATGCGGCGAAGGCGGTGAGCCAGCTTTCCGAACTGGAGGAAGCCAACCCCAATGTCGGGTCACTCACGTATTTGCACGCTCTCGCGGCCTTGCAGAACGGGGACATTGAACTGGCCGAGAGAAAGTCCAATGAGTCCATTGCCAAAAGCGAGCGCGTCTCAGACTGCCTTTCGATCAAAGCCGTTCTGGCAACGCAGAGGGCGTCGACTGGCAGTTTCAAGCTGCTCGGTGATCCCAACGTGCGATCCGAGCAATTTCTCCGTCAGGCAATGATGGCGGACTCTGCGAGCCCTTTTCCCATGGTCGAGTTGGGAACTCTGCTGCGCTATCAGGGGAAAAACGAGGAGGCACTTGCGCTTCTCAAGGGCGCCCGGACACGGTTGAACCCTGTGGACAGCCACACGGTGATTGATGTGTCGATCGCACTCATGACTCTTCAGGAGACACCAGACGAAAAACTCCCACGAGATCTCGATCCGCAGCGGGACTTGGTCGCGGGATTCTCGGCGGCCTACGTCGCGTTGCGAACCGGAAATGCTGTAAAGGCAGCGGAGATTCTCAAGATCTGCCAGCAACGAATGTCGCCAGACCTTTTTGATTATTTGGTCAACGACCCGGCGATCCGGCGCTACAAGCAAGATCCCGCTCTCAAGGTATTTTTTCCGTAGCGACCTGTTGGCGAGCTCAGCCCTCGGCGGCTTCGCTTTCCTTGAGCCGGTCTTCGATATCGCTGGTCTGGAGGGCCTCGATCATTGCCGCGATGTCACCTTCAAGAAAGCGATCCAGCGAGTGGAGGGAGAGCTTGATCCGATGGTCGGTGATTCGGTTCTCTGCAAAATTGTAGGTGCGGATTTTTTCTTCGCGTCCGCCGCCGCCGATCAGGCTTTTCCGGTGTGCCGAATATTTTTCCTCCTCCTCGCGGCGTTTGTCTTCGAGCAGGCGTGAGCGCATGATCTTCAGGGCGGCCTCCTTATTCTTTTGTTGGCTCCGACCATCCTGACACCGCACGATCCTTCCCGTCGGGATGTGCATCACCTGCACGGCCGAGTCGGTCGTATTCACTCCCTGCCCGCCCGGTCCCCCGGCCCGACAAACCTCGATGCGGAGGTCCTCCGGCTTGAGTTCGATATCGACTTCCTCGGCTTCCGGGAGGACGGCCACGGTTGCCGTCGAGGTATGAATGCGACCCTGGGCCTCGGTCGCGGGAACGCGCTGCACACGATGCACGCCACTTTCATAGCGAAGCTGACGGAAGACCGCCGTGCCTGAGACGCGGAAAATGATCTCACGGAATCCGCCAAGATCCGCCGAGCTGGATTCCATCTCCTCCACCTTGAGTCCATTCGCCTCGGCGTAGCGCGAATACATTCGATACAAGTCCGCCGCAAAAAGTGCCGCCTCGGTGCCGCCGGTGCCCGCACGGATCTCGACGATCGCGTCGCGATCTTCATCCGGTTCCGGAGGCAGCAGGGCCACTTGAACCTCGCGCTCAAGTGTCGGGATGCGGGTCTCGAGAGACGGGATCTCGGCTGCGGCGAGCTCGGCCATTTCCTTGTCCTGGCCGGCGGCAAGCTCGGCATTCTCGATGAGTTCACGTCGGGCTTTGACCAGTGCGTTCCAGCTCTCGAGGAGCTGTTTGGTTGCCCCATGCTCGCGTAACACTTCGCGAGCTCGCTTGGCGTTGTCGAAAAGCCCGGGCGCGGCGATCTCGCTCTCGAGTTCCCCGAAGCGTCGCCGCTTCCGATCGATCATGGGTTCAAAATCCATAAAAAGCAAAAACGGTGAATGGCACTAAGGCGCATTCACCGTTTTCGATTGCAGGGGGAAATCTAAGGTTTTTTGACCGCGCGGGTTGCCCGGACCGAGCCGTAGCGTTGTTTGAATTTGTCCACGCGGCCGGCGGTGTCGACAAACTTTTGCTCACCGGTAAAGAACGGATGGCACTGTGCACAGATGCCGAGTTTGATGTTTTCCCGCGTCGAGCGTGTGCGGTAGGTCGCGCCACAGGCACAGATGATGATCGTCTCGCGGTAGTTGGGATGAATTTCTGGCTTCATTCTTGAAAAGTGGTTCAGGATACCGCGAATGTGGCGGGAGGCAACAACGATTTGAGGGCAATTTTACTTTTCGAGAGGTGGGCATCGGTTTTGCGCGAAGCCCGAGGACACGCCCTCGTCGGCTCCGACGGGAGGGCACTGCGGACGTGGTCGGAGATCGACCAGGAGTCGCAGGGGTTCCTGAAGGAGGTTCAAGGCGACGAGAGTCCGGTCGCTTTGCAAGTCGGTAACCATGCTTCTTTTCCGGCTCTCCTTCTGGCTTGTTGGCGGGCGGACCGGGCTGTTTGCCTGCTGGATGCGGGATCTCGGGACCCGGCGCGCGGCGACGTGGAGCGTCGGATCGGGATCGGGCTTCGTATCGAGGCTTTCGGGGATGAGTTGGTTTTCAACAAGCTCGACTCCGGGAAACCCACCCCGGAGGGCATCGTGCTCTACAAGCTCACGTCCGGCACCACGTCGGTGCCGCAGCCGATCGGCTTCCGTGGGGAACAAATCGTTGCGGATTGCGATCAAGTTTGTGCCACGATGGGAATCGGCGGGGACGATCTCAATTTCGGAGTGATCGCCTTTTCGCATTCCTACGGGTTCAGCAATCTCATTACCCCGCTTCTGTGCCGGGGTGTTCCGCTTGTCGTCGCCGAGGACGCTCTGCCGCGTGCGATCCAGTTTGGGCTCGAGAGAACCGGAGCAACGGTCATGCCCTTGGTTCCAGCCATGTTTCGGGCCTTGTGCGCAGTGGACTCTCTTTCGCCCTCCTTGCGGCTTTGTATCTCGGCTGGTGCGCCATTGGAGACCTTGGTGGCGCGTCAGTTCCGCGAGCGGTTCGGGAGGAAAATCCATTCATTTTATGGCGCTTCGGAATGTGGAGGGATTTGCTACGACCGCTCGGAGAGCATCGATGACCGGCCCGGCTTTGTTGGAGAGCCGATGCTCGGGGTGAAAATCGAATGGATCGGGAGCCCGCAGGATTCCGGTTCGCGAATCCGTGTCTTCAGCGCAGCGGCGGCGGGAGATGGCACCTTTGAGCCTTCGGACCTCCTCGCTCGGGCGGGGGATGGGTTCCGTATCGTGGGTCGTGAGGATGATCTCATGAATTGCGGTGGGAAAAAAGTCGCTCCCGCGGAGCTGGAGCGTGTTCTCATGACGTGCCCGGGCATCTCCGAGGGAGTGGTCTTCGGGGTTCGGAGGGACGATGGAAGCGACCGCATTCACGCGCTGGTCGTGGCACCGGGCGGCATGGATCCGGCTGTGATTCGTGCCCACTGCGCGGGTCAACTGGCGACATGGCAGATCCCTCGCGAGATCCATTCCGTCGGGAAGATCCCGCGAAATGATCGGGGAAAAATCAACCGCCGAGATCTTGCGCGAACCTTTGGCAAGATTTGAAAAATCGGCGAGCCGGGGGTTGAAACGGCCGGAAACCGACTTAAGTTTATAGCATGATTCTCCCGCTCATCATATTTACCCTTCTCTCAATACTCGGGCTTTCGTGCGTCGTAGCGCCTTTTTTTTGCCACGTCCGGCCGTCCTGAGGTGCTTGAAGATCGCTTGATGTCTTGCCCTGACTGACGCATTTTCGGTCATGGCGTCGAACGGGTTTTCCGGACAGTTTGAATCTGCGTTGGAGCGGAAGTCTTCATTGTTGAAAAATTTCGAAGCGCTTCTTGCGCCGATGACGGATGAGCAACTGGGAGACCTCGCGGCGCAGTCGTCCGCGCTGACCCGGCAGCACTTTGGGCGAACGATGCGGCTTTTCGCTCCGTTGTATCTTTCGAATGAGTGCATAAACTCCTGCTCGTATTGCGGGTTTTCGCGCGAGAATGCGATTCAGCGCGTGACGCTTGAGATCGATCAAGTCGAGGCCGAGGCGCGACATTTGGTGGCTGAAGGATTCCGGAGTATTCTCCTCGTGGCGGGGGAACATCCGAAGTTTGTATCGGGCGGGTATCTCCAGCGGTGCATCGAACGTTTGCGCGAGTTCGTGCCTGCGATCTCCATTGAGGTGGCGCCAATGGAGGTCGAGGAATACCGTCCCTTGGTCGAGGCGGGTGCGGAGGGGCTCGTAGTGTATCAGGAGACTTATCATCGTCCGACTTATGCGGAGATGCATGTTTTTGGGCCGAAAAAGGATTTCAACTGGAGACTCGATTGTGCACAGCGAGGGCATGAGGCGGGATTCCGACGAATTGGCGTTGGGGCCTTGTTCGGGCTCTGGAACTGGCGCGAAGAGGCCCTCGCGCTGGCCGCGCATCTCGAGTTTTTACAGAGAACGTGCTGGCGCTCGCTGCTCACGGTCAGTCTGCCGAGATTGCGTCCGGCGGCTGGGGATTTTGAGCCGCGATACCCGCTGCCGGATCGCGAGTTTATCCAGCTTCTTTGCGCGATGCGGTTGACATTCCCCACGATTGGGATCGTCCTCAGCACGCGGGAGTCTGCGGCTTTGCGTGACGTTGTCGCGCCGCTTGGTGTGACCATGATGAGCGCGGGAAGCCATACCGAGCCGGGAGGCTACACCGGTCAGGGCCGGGAGGCCCTTCACGTGACCGTGCGTGGCCGTGTGGTCGCGGGATCGGGCGGCGAGTCCGCGACGGGGCAGTTCGCCATTTCCGACGACCGCAGCGCGCACACCGTGGGCCGTCTGCTCCACGACATGGGGTTGGATCCCGTCTGGAAAGATTGGGACCGGGCGATTCTGGGAACAAAATGATTCGCCTGATTGTCAACGGAGACTCTCGTGTTTTTGAACGATCCGGGACGGTCGAAGAATTGATCGCGGAGCTCCAACTTCCGAAAGCCGCGGTCCTCGTGGAGCACAATGGGACGGCATTGCTCCGTAGCGACTGGTCTGCCACCCGGCTCGCCGAGAACGATCGCGTGGAGATTCTCCGTGTCGCCGCTGGCGGGTAATTCGTTTGCATCAGCCGCTCCTTGCAGAGAGGCCGGGAAAAAAGCTAACATCAAATTCGTTATGAAATCTCCGTTTGATCCGATCCCCGCCGTGCTCGCCGATCTGAGGAGGGGAAAAATGGTGATTGTTACCGACGACGCCGACCGGGAGAACGAGGGAGACCTCGTCATGGCCGCGGAGAAAATCACCGGCGCGGCGGTGAATTTTATGGCGAAGCACGGACGGGGTCTCGTCTGTGCACCCATCACGGAGGATCGCGCCCGCCAGCTCGGTCTTCAGCGCATGGTAGCCCACAATCGCGAACTCTTTAAAACCGATTTCACGGTCTCCGTCGATGCGACGTCGGGCACCTCAACGGGAATCAGCGCAAAAGACCGAGCGCTAACGATCCGCGTTCTGGCGGATCCCAACGGAAAGCCCGATGCTCTCGTCCAGCCCGGTCATGTTTTTCCTCTTCAAGCCAAGGCTGGCGGAGTCCTCCGGCGAGCCGGGCACACGGAGGCCGCCGTGGATCTGGCGCGAATGGCCGGGCTCGATCCGTCGGGAGTGATTTGCGAGATTCTCAAGGAAGACGGCTCGATGGCCCGCCTGCCCGACCTACTCCGATTCAAGCGCAAACACGGGCTCAAGCTCTGCTCGATCCAAGACTTGATCGCCTGGCGACGGAAGAGCGAAAAGCTGGTTGTTCGCGAGCAATCGATCCAGATGCCCACCGACTATGGCGACTTCGACCTTCACCTCTACCGGTCGCTCGTGGATGGCATGCACCACATTGCGTTGGTGATGGGGAAAATTTCCCGGACCAAGCCCACGCTCGTTCGTGTTCACAGCGAATGTCTGACCGGTGATGTCTTTGGCTCGCGGCGTTGCGATTGTGGATCACAACTCCACCAGGCGATGAAGCAGATTCAGGCGGCTGGCAGCGGAGTGCTTGTTTACATGCGCCAAGAGGGGCGTGGGATTGGGCTCGGTCCGAAAATCCACGCCTACAAGCTTCAGGAAGAGGGCCTCGACACGGTCGAGGCGAATGAGAAGCTGGGTTTCCCCATGGACCTTCGCGACTACGGCCTCGGCGCTCAGATCCTAGCCGACTTGGGAGTCCATAAACTCCGCCTCCTGACCAACAATCCGCGAAAAGTCGTCGGACTTGTCGGCTACGAACTTGAGATTGTCGAGCAACTTCCGATCCGTTCCACCCCGAACCCGCACAATGCCAAATACCTCGCGACCAAGAAGAAAAAGATGGGCCACAAGCTGTAGCCGTTAGTTTTTGATCGCTGTAATCTTGAGGTGAAGGGCGACGAAGTCGTTCACGACGTGCTTGCCTAGAAACGCGAAGAGGCGGCCGGAGCCGTAGTTGACACCCCAGCGGGTGCGGTCGATTTCCAGATGAGCTTGGGCGACGAGATGGTTATCGCCATTGAGAGCCAGCAAAGCCGGGAAGCGGACGGGTTGCGTGACGCCGCGGAGGGTGAGGTCGCCGACAATTTCGTAATTGGGCGTGCCGAGTGTGGCGTCCGAGATCGGGGTCGCAGCGGTGGCGGTAAAAGTCGCCTCGGGAAATTGACTGGTGAGGAAAAAATCCTGGTCCGCGAGGTGACGAAGGAGCAATTGGTTCGCGGCTTGATCCGCGATATCGCTACACGCGATGCTCGTCATGTCGATCGTGAACGAGCTGTGCCGGAGCACTTCGTTTTTGACTTCAAAGCTTCCGCCACGCAGCCGCAGCGTGCCCTCGTGGAAATTGAAAAGATTTCGCCCGACCCATCGCACGATGCTTTCCTCGGGATCGACAACCCAAATGCCGTCCCGTGAGGGTGGCGTAGCTGTGGATCTATCGCCCTCGAGCGGATGGCCGCCGTCCTTCCAAGCCGCGAGTCCTCCGCTGAAATCGCTGACATTCCCGTAACCCGCCGCTTCGAGTTTCGCAGCGGCTGCGGCAGATTCCAACGAAGGCAAGCCGGCGCCGTAGACAACGAGCGGGGCGGTGGGATCCGGCGCGAATTGCCGAACAGCATCGAGGAAGCCGACCTCATAGACACACGCACAATGGCTGCCCGGCAGACGCTCGGCCTTCCAGGATTCCTCCGGGAGAACGTGGATGAGGGTTGGTGGAGATGGTTCGGCGAGGGCCGAAGCGAGGGATTGCCGTGTGATGGATTTCATAGATTGGGTTGGGATCCGGCGGCGGTCAGGAGCGGAGCCGCGCGAGTGCCGAGTAGTGTGATGGCTTGCATGAGTTTCGGATGAGGCAGCGCGGCGACATCCATTTGAAAAGTGAGGCGAGAGATTCCCCCGAGGGCGTCGCTGTGCTCGCGGATTTTTTTTGCAACCTCCTCGGGTGTTCCAACGAGGAGGGCTCCGTGACGACCGATGAGGGAATCAAAATGATGACGGGTCACTGGCGGCCATCCGCGTTCCTTGCCGATTTCCGTGAAGGAGTGAGCGTAGCCCGGGAAAAAATCCTCCGTGGCCTGTTCATGGGATTCGGCAACATAGCCGAGCGCATGGACCCCGACTTTAAGGGCCTCTGGCGGGTGGCCAGCTTTTCGACCGGCCTCGCGGTAAAGGTCAACCAGGGGCCGGAAGCGCCGGGTTTCCCCGCCGATGATGGCGATCATCAGCGGCAGACCGAGCACCCCTGCTCGGATGGCGGACTCAGGCGATCCGCCCACACCGAGCCAGATCGGTAGCGGGTTCTGAACGGGACGCGGGTAAATTCCCTGGCCCGTCAGTGCCGGTCGATGCTCGCCCGACCACGTGACTTTTTCGTTCGCGCGAATCTGGAGCAGAAGGTCGAGCTTCTCGGCGAAGAGAGCGTCGTAGTCCTTGAGTTGCAACCCGAACAACGGAAAGGATTCGATGAACGATCCGCGCCCGACAACCATCTCCGCGCGGCCTTGGGAAAGAAGGTCCAGCGTGGCAAATTGCTGGAAGGCGCGCACGGGATCCGCCGCACTCAAAACCGTCACGGCACTCGTGAGCCGGATCCTATGCGTCCGTGTCGCAGCCGCCGCGAGGATCACGGGCGGCGCGGAATCGAGAAAATCCCGGCGATGGTGTTCGCCGATGCCGAAGACATCGAGTCCAACCGCATCCGCATGTTCGATGCGAGCGATAAGATCACGCAGGGCCGCGGAGGCATTGTTGGCAAAGTCCGCCGCACTATCTCCGAAGGCGGTCGCGAAGCTGTCAATTCCGAGTTCCATGGTTATGCCCGATTGCCGTGAAAACTATGTCTTCCCCGCATCTCTGGCAATCCCGGCCGGGACAAACTTTTTTTTCTGGTGCGACTTGCACGGAATCATCAGTCTTCCCGACCTATGTCCGTTCTCATCGTTGGTTCCATTGCGTTGGATGATATCAAGACTCCGCTCGAAGAGCATCGTAACCTTCTGGGTGGCTCGGCTTCCTACGGAGCTGTATCCGCCGCCAATTTCTGTCCCGTGAATCTCGTTGGGATCGTTGGCGAGGATTTTCCGGAGGAACATATCGCGTTGCTGAAAAGCCGGAATGTTGACCTGGCCGGGCTCCAGATTGTTCCGGGGAAAACCTTCCGTTGGTCCGGCGAATACATGTGGGATATGAACACGCGGGAAACGCGTTCGGTCGAACTGAATGTCTTCGAGCACTTCACACCCGTGTTGCCCGAGTCCTACCGTTCGCCTTCGATCGTTCTGCTCGCCAATATTGCACCGGATCTCCAGCATCATGTGCTCGATCAGGTGTCTTCACCGCGTTTTGTCATCGCCGATACGATGGATCTCTGGATCAACATCGCGAAGGAATCTCTCATCCGCCTTCTCGGGCGTGTCGATATGCTCATCCTGAATGACGGGGAGGCACGGCAGCTCACCGGCGAGACCAGTTTGATCAAGGCTGGCCATGCGATTCGCGCTCTCGGCCCTCAATTCGTTGCGATCAAGAAAGGAGAGCACGGTTGCCTGCTCTTCGGCGACAACGCGCAGTTTTTCAGTTGCCCGGCCTTTCCGCTCGAAGATATTCATGATCCCACGGGTGCCGGTGACACGTTTGCTGGTGGCCTCGCCGGGTTCCTTGCCCGCGAGACCGACGGGAAGGAAGTCGATTTCGCCGCGCTCCGCCAAGCGATTGTCTTCGGCAGTGTGCTGGCCAGCTACAATGTTGAAGCCTTCAGTCTCGAGCGGCTCAAGACCGTGGATGCCGCGCAGATCCAAGAACGCTACGAGGTATTCCGGGCGATCAGCCGGTTTGAGTCGATCTGATTTCCGCACCGGGAAGCCCGGGTTTTTCGGCGTTGGCAACTCACGGCACCGAAATTCTTGAAGTTGCAGGGTCGTAGTTGTTTGCATATCGTTGCCGCATTGTGAGCGAAAAATACCCCACCTACCTTTTTTTTGGAGCTCCTGGCAGCGGCAAGGGAACGCAGGGAGTGACGATTGGAACGCTTCCGAGGTTCTATCATTGTGCTTGCGGAGATGTCTTCAGGTCCATCGATACGCGAACCCCGCTCGGGAGGACGTTTGTTGAGTATTCGAGCCGGGGCGAGTTGGTCCCTGACGAGGTGACCGTGAAGCTCTGGCAGGTGAGTATCGAGCACGCTGTCGAGGCCCGTGCTTTCAAGCCGGACATCGATCACCTTGTGCTCGACGGGATTCCGCGAAACCTCCGGCAGGCCGAACTCATGGGCGAGATCATTGATGTGAAGCGGGTCTTTCACCTGAGCTGCCCGGACCGGGAAAAAATTGTCGCACGGCTCAAGAAGCGCGCGATCAAAGATAACCGGCTGGACGACGCCAACGAGGAGGTGATCCGCCGCCGCCTCGATACCTACGAAAAGGAATCCAAACCCTTGCTCCACTACTATGGGCCGGAGCTGACAACCGAGATCGATGCCACTCAGCCGCCTGTGGTGGTTCTGAGCACGATATTGAATCACATCATTAGCGGCCAGCGTGACGATGGCGATTTTGCCGAAGTCAGTCGGGAAGAAAATGCCACAGTTTGAAACGCTTCGAGCGTCGTCCCTTTTTTGTAGCAAATGCAATAAGGCCATGCCTGTTCGCGAGAAGCTTCTTCTGGTGCTGCCGGACAAGGAAATTTTCGACTACCTCTGCACCGGCTGTGCGGCATCCCTCGGTCAACGGGAGGTCACGGCCGGAGCCGTCATGGGGCGGGGCGTGGCAGCGAGGCGACCCCGCCTGATCTAAGGATTTCATGCGGATTGTTTTTTGTGGAACCGGAGAGATCGGCCTGCCGACGCTTCGGGCGCTCGCGGAGGCGGGGCGAGATGAGATCGTCGGTGTCGTGAGCCAGCCTGATCGCCCGGCGGGTCGGGATCTCAAGCCGCGGGCGTCTGCCATCAAGCTGGAGGCCGAGGCGAGGGGGCTTCCGGTTTTTCAGCCATCCCGGATGC
>JBMOHW010000029.1:0-22960 GCA_049317665.1 Terrimicrobiaceae bacterium
GATGAGGTTATTGATCGGGCATCCGGACGCCATTCCCCCAATCAACTTGCCGGTGTGGCAGAAGGGCACGCCGCAATCCATGCAGCGGGCACCTTGGTCGCGGAGTTTTTCCTCCGGCATGTGGAGATGAAATTCGTCCCAGTTTGCGATGCGATCGCGAGGTGACACGTCCGCCGGGACCTCGCGCAAGTATTCAGTAAATCCAGTGGGTTTTCCCATAATCTTTTAGTTTCCTCCCACGCGCGAGACATCTCCCACATTGGCCTCGAATGCGGCGTTGATCGCCTCCTCGCCGCTGAAGCCGTCGGCATGGGCTCTGGCGAGGGACTCGAGAACGCGCTTGTAGTCTTTTGGCATGACCTTGACGAATTTTGCGAGCGATCCCGCCCAGTCTGCCAGCACGGCCTTCGCCCGTTCGCTCCCGGTGAGATCGGCGTGGCGTTCGATCAGTTCCCGCAATTCCGCCTGCTCCTCTGGTTCGACGACGGTCTCGATGCCGACCATCGCTTTATTGCAATAGCGAGCAGCAAAGTCGCCCGCCTCGTCGAGAATGTAGGCGACGCCGCCGGACATCCCGGCTGCGAAGTTCCTGCCGGTCGGCCCGAGGACGACAACGCGTCCACCGGTCATGTATTCGCACCCGTGGTCGCCGATGGCTTCGACGACCGCGTGAACGCCAGAGTTTCGGACGCCGAACCGCTCACCGGCCATGCCTCGAATGAAGACCTCTCCGCGGGTCGCGCCGTAGAGCGCGACATTCCCGATGATGATGTTGTCCTCCGCCCGGAACGTCGATCCGACCGACGGATAAACAATGATCCGGCCGCCGCTGAGTCCCTTGCCGACATAATCGTTGGCATCGCCCTCGAGTTCGAGCGTCATGCCCGCTGGCATGAAGGCTCCGAGGCTCTGTCCGGCACTGCCTTGGAGGTGGATGTGGATGGTTTCATCGGGGAGTCCGGCGGCACCGTATTTTCTGGTGACCTCGTTGCCGACAATCGTCCCGACGACGCGGTTGACGTTGCAGACCGGCACGGTCGCGCGAACCTTTTCGCCTCGTTCGATCGCCGGTTTGCAGACCTCGAGCAATACCGAAACATCGAGAGATTTTTCGAGACCGTGATCCTGTTCGATCTGGCAGAAGCGGCCGATTTCCTTCCCGACGGGTGGCTGGTAGAGGATCGGAGAAAGGTCGAGTCCGCTCGCCTTCCAGTGAGCAACCGCCTGACGGCCCTCGAGTTTGTCGGTGCGGCCGACCATTTCATCGATGGTGCGGAAGCCAAGTTCCGCCATGATTTCGCGAAGTTCCTCGGCGATGAAGCGCATGAAGTTGACCGTGTGCGCGGGATCCCCGGTGAAATTTTTCCGCAGCTCCGGATTCTGCGTGGCGACGCCGACCGGGCAGGTATTGAGATGACAAACCCGCATCATGATACAGCCCAGCGTGACAAGCGGGGCGGTGGCAAAGCCAAACTCTTCGGCGCCGAGCAGTGCGGCAACGGCCACGTCGCGACCGGTCTTGAGCTGTCCATCGGTCTCGACGGCAATGCGGCTGCGGAGGTTGTTGAGGACAAGGGTTTGGTGGGTCTCGGCCAGTCCGAGTTCCCAAGGCATGCCGGCGTGCTTGATGCTCGAGAGCGGTGAAGCCCCGGTGCCTCCGTCGAATCCACTAATGAGGACGACGTCGGCGTGGGCTTTGGCGACGCCCGCGGCGATGGTTCCGACGCCGACTTCCGAGACGAGCTTGACGGAAACCCGGGCGCGACGGTTCGCATTTTTAAGGTCATGGATCAATTCGGCCAGATCCTCGATCGAGTAGATGTCGTGATGCGGCGGAGGAGAAATGAGTCCGACCCCTGGCGTTGTTCCGCGGGTCTTGGCGACCCACGGATAGACCTTTTTTCCGGGGAGTTCGCCGCCCTCGCCGGGCTTGGCTCCCTGAGCCATCTTGATCTGAATTTCCTGGGCGTTGGTGAGATAGTGGGCCGTGACGCCAAAACGTCCAGAAGCCACTTGCTTGATCGCGGAATTTTTCGAGTCGCCTGCGTCATTCGTCCAGGTAAACCGCTCTGCGTCCTCGCCTCCTTCGCCGGTATTCGAGCGTCCGCCGAGGCGGTTCATCGCAATGGCGAGGGCCTCGTGGGCTTCGAGGGAAATCGAGCCGTAGCTCATCGCGCCAGTTTTGAATCGCTTCACGATCTCAGAAACCGGCTCGACCTCGGAGATCGGGATGGGTGAGCCATTGCGGAACTCCAGAAGGCCGCGCAAAGTGAAGTGCTTCCGGTCCTGGTCGTTCACCAACGCCGCATACTTTTTGTAGGTCGTGTAGTCACCGGTGCGCACGGCCTTCTGTAGCGAGTGAATGGTTTCGGGATTGAAGAGATGTTGTTCGCCTTCGCTGCGCCATTGGTATTCGCCTCCGACGTCGAGCGTCTCGCGAGCCTCGCCGCGAGGGGCAAAAGCCCGGGAATGTCTTGCGAGGAGCTCGACAGCAATCGCGTGCAAATCTGCGCCTTCGACGCGTGAAGGAGTCGACGAAAAATACTTGTCGATCAGGCTGCGATGGAGGCCGACTGCCTCGAAGATCTGGGCTCCGCGATAGCTCTGGATCGTGGAAATGCCCATCTTGGCCATCGTCTTCACCACGCCCTTGACGGCGGCTTTGACAAAATTTTTGACGGCCTTCTTGTGATCAACGGCCACGAGGAGTCGCTGACGGATCATGTCGTCAAGCGACTCGAAGGCCAGGTAGGGATTAATCGCGCTGGCACCGTAGCCAATGAGCAAGGCAAAGTGATGAACTTCGCGCGGCTCTCCCGATTCGAGAACCAGACTCACACGGGTTCGTGTGCCCATCCGAATGAGGTGGTGGTGAAGGCCGGAGACGGCCAGGAGCGCCGGGATCGCGACTGCTTCGGCATTCACTCCCCGATCGCTCAGTATCAGAATGTTTTTTCCATCCGAGATCGCTCGGTCTGCGGCAGCAAAGAGAGATTCCATCGCCGGGGCCAGTCCGTCGGGTCCGTCGGCAGACGGAAAGAGGATTGGGAGAGTGACCGGGTGGAAGCCCTCGCGTTCCACTTGGCGGATCTGTCCGAGCTCGCCATCCGTGATGATCGGGCCGTCGAGCTTGATCATCCGGCAGCTCAGGGGATCCGGGGCAAGGAGGTTGCCCTCCGAGCCCAACATCGTGACGGTGGCCGTGACGATTTCCTCGCGGATGGGATCGATCGGTGGGTTGGTGACTTGGGCAAAGAGTTGCTTGAAGTAATTGTAGAGAAGGACGGGACGGTCCGAAAGAACGGCCAACGGAGTATCGGTGCCCATGGACCCGAGGGGCTGCACGCCGTCACGGGCCATGGCACCCAGGATGACGCGCTGATCTTCAAATGTGTAACCGAACGCGAGTTGGCGCTCGAGAATCGTCTCGTGGTCCGCCAGATCTTCGTGCGGTGGCTCGTGCAAGTCCGCCAAGAGAACGTGATTGGCATTCAACCACTCGCGATAGGGATGCTCGTGGATAATGCCTTCCTTGATCTCCTCATCCGCAACGATCCGGCCTTGGACTGTATCAACAAGGAACATCCGGCCCGGCTGAAGGCGGCCTTTTTCCAGAACGTTCGAAGGCTCGACCGGCAGCACACCGGCTTCCGAGGCCATGATGACAAAGCCATCCTTCGTCACCCAATACCGCGATGGGCGCAGACCGTTGCGATCCAGGATTGCTCCAATCATCGACCCATCCGTGAACGCGATCGAAGCCGGTCCGTCCCATGGCTCCATCAAGCAGGAGTGGAACTCGTAGAACGCCCGTTTGTCATCCGGCATGGTTTCGTGAAGTTCCCAGGGCTCCGGGATCATCATCATGATCGAATGAGGAAGCGACCGGCCGGAGAGCGCGAGAAGCTCGAGGCAGTTGTCGAACATTGCGGAGTCGGATCCGTCGGTATTAATGACGGGGAATGTTTTCGCCAAGTCCTCGCCGAACAGATCGCTCGCGAGCAGCGACTGGCGGGCATTCATCCAGTTGATGTTGCCGCGAAGCGTGTTGATCTCTCCATTGTGGGCGATATAGCGATAGGGGTGCGAGCGGTCCCAGCTCGGGAACGTATTGGTCGAAAAACGGGAGTGGACGAGGGCGAGGGCGGACTCGACGTCGGGGTCGAGCAGATCGGGATAGTAGGCGTCGACCTGGGCGGGCATCAGCATCCCTTTGTAAACGATTGTCCGCGAGGAGAGGCTCGCGACGAACCAGAGCGGATCAATCTCGGTCGAACGGATGGCGTTACTGGCCATTTTGCGGATGACGTAGAGATCGCGCTCGAAGGCGAGGGGATCGGAGGGGTGTTTCTGACAACCAATGAAGACCTGCCGCATCCGAGGTTCGCTGTCGCAGGCGGTTTTCCCGAGAGAAGAATTATCGGTCGGAACATCCCGCCAACCGAGAACGGCATGGCCACGAGCTGCGGCAATCTTCTCGAATTCGACCTGCGCGGCGGCGGCTTCTTCAGGATCCGGTGAAGTGAAGACCATGCCGACGCCGTATTGGCCGGGATCTGGGAGCGAGATGCCAGAATCACCACAGACCCGCCGTAGGAATTTATCCGGCAGTTGGAGGAGGATGCCCGCGCCGTCGCCGGTATTCGCCTCGCAGCCGCAGGCACCGCGGTGATCGAGGTTCCGAAGAATCGTCAGAGCGTTTCGGACGACATCGTGCGACTTGATCCCATGAATGTTAACAAGAAAACCAACACCACAGGCGTCATGCTCGAAAGCGGGATCGTAGAGTCCTTGTTTCGGCGGGGGTCCGCTCGGGCGGGTCGGTTTCTTTTTTACCATGTTGAGAGATACGAATGAAGCGGACTGATGTATTCACCGAGCTGGCTTGAGACCCTTTTCGGCGGAACCCTGATTTTTAAATCCCTCTCGCTCTTGAACACAACAACTTTGTCAGGGGAGGGCGGCACTTTTTTCGAGAAGGCTCTGTGGTCATTCGGCGACTCGCGTCGGCAGTCGGGATCCGGTCGCTGAATCAGAAAACTCAAAAACCTCTTGCACTCGGATGCTCTTCAAGCTCCATTCCCGGCGCATGAACCCGATTGAACCGACGCAACTTCTCGAGGCGCTCCAGTGGCGCTATGCGACCAAGCAATTTGATGCCACCCGGGTGATCTCTGGGGAGGTATGGAATGCCCTCGAGGACGCGCTTGTCCTATCGCCCTCCTCCTACGGCCTCCAACCATGGAAGTTTTTTGTCGTGACGGATGCGGCAACGAAAGCGGCCTTACGGGAGCATTCGTGGAATCAGCCTCAGGTCACGGATTGCTCACACCATGTCGTCTTTGCGATCCGGTCGGTGATTGATTCGGCGTATGTGGAAAAATTCATCGCGCACACCGCGAAGGTTCGGAACGCTCCGGTCGAATCTTTAGATTTCTATAAGGGCATGATTCGCTCCGACATTGTCGAGGGGCCGCGGTCGAAATGGGTTCACGAGTGGGCGGCCCGCCAAGCTTACATTGCGCTCGGAAACTTTATGACATCCGCAGCGCTGCTTGGGGTGGATACGTGTCCGATGGAAGGTCTCGACCCTGCGAAATACGATGAGATCCTCGGGCTTGCGGCGCAAGGATTCCAGACCGTCGTAGCCTGCCCCGCCGGATACCGGGCGGAGACCGACAAATACGCCACCGCGCCGAAAGTTCGCTTCGACAAAGCCGAAATGATCCAACACTTATGAACTCCACTTCCCGCATCCTCCTCCCCGCCCTCGTCCTCGTCATCTTTGCCCTCGTCATTCTCGGGAGCCTAACGGTAATCATCGAAAGCGGCCATGTCGGCGTCGTGCGCACACTCGGAGCGGTCCAGCCCGACGCGCTGCCCGAGGGTTTGCACTTTAAGAAGCCGTTCATGGATCAGGTGGAGCAAATGGATATCCGTCTGTCCGCGAGCCACGCAAAGGCCACCGCAGCCTCGAAAGATTTGCAGACCGTTTCGACCGAGGTCACGACTCAGTATTCGCTGAAAGGAGAACTCGCTCCGATGACCTACCAGCGCATTGGAAATCTTGGAAAGGTCTCGGCCTCGCTGGTCGAGCCCGGCATTCAGGAGTGCGTGAAGGCCGTTACCGCCAAGTTCACCGCGGAGGAACTCGTCACGAAGCGCGAGATGGTAAAGCTGCAGATTCAGCAAGCTCTCGAGGCGTTTCTCAATCACACCCTCAAGGAAAAAGGCGTCGAGGGGGCCATCGTTATCGCCAACGTCGCCATCACCGACTTCGATTTTTCGGATGAGTTCAACCGGGCCATTGAGTCCAAAGTAAAGGTCGAGCAGCAGGCCCTCCAGGCCAAGAATGAGAAGATCATGCGGGTCACACAGGCCGAGGCGTCAGCGGCTGAACGGCAGCTTTCGGCCGATGCGGAAGCCTACTCGACGACCGTCCAGTCCAAAGCCCGCGCCGAGGCGATCCAGCGCGAGGCCGAGGCTCTAAAACAGAGCCCGGAACTTATCAAGCTTCGGACCGTCGAAAGATGGGATGGTGTGTTGCCGAAGATTTCCGGTGGCGGGGCCGTGCCATTCGTCAACGTGGATGACTTGGGCGGAAAGCCAGCGACATCGCGGTAAATTGCCCTGAGACTGCATTCGGCACCTTCCGGAAAGGTCTGGCCGTAACTTCCGTTCGCGGCATATGATCGCCGATTGATTCCCGATGCCACACCCTGAGATTTCCCGCCGCCGGACGTTTGCCATTATTTCCCATCCGGATGCCGGGAAGACGACGCTTACGGAAAAGTTCCTCCTCTACGGTGGAGCGGTGCAACTTGCCGGAAGCGTCACGTCACGCAAGAACCAGCGGGCGACAACGAGCGATTGGATGGAGCTCGAAAAACAGCGAGGGATTTCTGTTTCGTCCACCGTGCTTCAATTCGACTACGGAGGTTGCGTCGTCAATCTGCTCGACACGCCCGGGCACAAGGATTTTTCGGAGGATACCTACCGGGTTCTTACTGCTGTGGATGCGGCGGTGATGGTCATTGATGCCGGAAAAGGGATCGAAGCGCAGACCCGGAAGCTCTTCGAAGTATGTCGGCAACGTGGGGTTCCGATTTTCACCTTCATGAACAAGCTCGACCGACCCGCGCGTCCGTCGCTCGACCTGCTGGACGAGTTGGAATCCGTGCTGGGAATTCACGCCATCCCCATGAACTGGCCGTTGGGCGATGGACCGGAGTTCAAGGGGGTTTATGACCGGGCGAAAACTGCGATGCACCTCTTCGAGCGGACACCCGGCGGGGCCTTCCGCGCGGCCGTCGCTGTTCGCGATATCCACGATGAGGCGGTCCGCGCGGCGGTTGCACCCGACGTTTACTCCCGGGTTTGTGATGAGCTTGCGCTGCTCGACGGGGCCGGGGCCGAGTTTGATGCTCCGGCCGTTCTGGCCGGGCAGGCGACACCGGTTTTCTTTGGAAGTGCGATGAACAACTTTGGCGTTCAGCTCCTGCTCGATTCGTTTCTCGATCTCGCGCCTCCCCCGACGCCGCGCCCGAGCGGGGATCGGATGATCGCTCCGGATTCCGAAGGCTTCTCCGGGTTTGTTTTTAAGATCCAAGCCAACATGAATCCCAAACACCGGGATCGCGTCTCGTTCATCCGCGTCGTATCGGGATGTTTCCGGCGCGACATGGTTGCCGCGCATTCTCGCACGGGCAAGACGGTTCGCCTCGGGAATTCCCAGCGGCTGTTCGCTCAAGACCGCGAGACGGTCGACGAGGCATGGGCTGGGGATGTGGTCGGGATCGTCGGCAATTACGACTTTGCGATTGGAGATACCGTGAGCGAGGAGCCGGGAATTCTTTTTGATGAGATTCCACGCTTTGCCCCCGAATGTTTCGCCTTTCTCAGGAACTCCAGCACGGCAAAGTTCAAGCGGTTCCGCGAAGGGCTCGATCAGCTTTTGAAAGAAGGCGTCGCGCAGGCCTTCGAACTTCCCGATGCGGTGCAGAAGGTTCCGCTGCTCGGAGCGGTCGGGCCGCTGCAGTTCGAGGTCCTCCAATACCGATTGGAAACCGAGTATAGTGCCGAGTGCCGCGTCGAGTCCGCCAAGTGGCAGTTGGTGCGCTGGCCATTGTCCGACGGTGTGCCTTGCGCCGAGCGTCCGGACCTCCTCTTGCCCACGGGTTCGGTTCTGGCGACCGATGCCTCGGGCCTATGGGTTGTGTTGTTACCGAGCGCTTGGACCGCCGGGTATCTGGAAGAAAAAAACAAGGATTTCACTTTCTCCGCCGAGCCGCCGCGGAGGTAGTTGTTCGATCCGTGTTTATCCTACTTGGCCCCGCTGCCGCAAAGCACGGTCGGGACGGTGCGAACCAAAATGTAGAGGTCGAGGACCAGCGACCAATTGTCGATATACTCAAGATCCATGCGAACCCAATCGACAAAGTCGGTCACCTTGTTCCGCCCACGAATCTGCCAGATGCAGGTGAGGCCGGGCTTCATACTCAGGCGACGCCGGTGGCCGGCTTGAGCAAATTTCTCGACCTCGTAGATCGGGAGCGGGCGAGGCCCCACAAGGCTCATCTCACCGCGGAGGACGTTGATGAGTTGCGGAAACTCATCGATACTCAATCGACGAAGCCATTTGCCAACCGGCGTGATCCTCGGATCATCGTCGACCTTGAAGACCGGCCCGCTCATCACATTCCTCGAGGCAAGAGCCTCCTGTTGCTTCTCCGCGTCGACACACATGCTCCGAAACTTCCACATTTCAAACGGCTGACCGTGAAGGCCTGCCCGCTTTTGGCGGAAGAACACCGGTCCCGGCGAGGTGAACTTCACAAGCGCCGCAATCACCAGGAAGACAGGCGAGAGAATGACGAGTCCAATCAAGGCACCGACACGGTCCATGATCGTTTTGACGAACATCGTCCAGGAAAGTTCCGGGGTGGCGCGGAAAACCAGCATAGGCCTTTGGGCGAGGACCTCGTAGGTGGGACGTGCCACGGAGGTGTGGATAAAATCCGCGTTCAGCCAAGCCTCGACCCCCTCGGTCTCGCAGACTTCGATGGCCCGCTGCACTTTGTCGAGTTCGATCCGACTAAAAGCCAGCACGACTCGTCCGACGGAGTGTCGGTGCAGCGCATCCACCAGGGCATCTATGCCTTGCGTTTGCAGATCGATTTGAGCGACGACGCGGATTTCCAGTCGCTGGGCGGGGGAGAAGGCATTAACGAGTTCCGCAATGTTCCGGGGTTCGCCCGCGATGATGATGCGCTCTCCGATCGCGCCATGCTCCAAGCGTTGCTTGTAGGTCCAGATCATCAGCCGCTCGCGAACGAGCATGACGACGGGAGCGATCAGCGCGAAAATTAGCAATACCGATCGGCTGGGCACATCGAGTCTCAGAAAGATTACGCCCATCCCGATCACGACAATCAGCCAGAAGGCCGCGCTGGCCATCTGGCGGAGGGATTTCCAAATCGTCTTCTCGAGCGGATAGTTGTAAAAGCCCTGCATCTCCAAGAGGAACGGCCCGAAGGGCATGATGACGGCGAGCATCCAGACAAGCTTCTCAAATCCATCGATCGTCCACAGGCTGTCGAGAATGATCAGCTGGTGGAAGCGTAGGTAGTGGCTGAACCAAAAGACCACGCCGAGCAGAATTGCATCGATGATCTGGTTGACTTGGAGATTGATTTCGTATTTCCGAGCGATCATGCCACTTTGATTACAAACTACTGATCGAAGAGCGGGAAGGTTAAACACGGATATCTATGCGTCAAAACAATAAAGCCATGTGGTCGCAAGCCAACGTCGTCGGGATCGTCGACAGCCAGCGGGCGATCGCTCGTGCCAAGAAACTCCGGGGTGGCGACGTCGATCTCTTGGAGTGGCGGGCCGATTGTCTGCCAGACCTTGTTCCACCGATCATTAGAGAGGTGCCGTGGATCCTGACCGTTCGTCATCCAAGGGAGGGTGGCCAAGGCGGTCTTTCATCAATGGGTCGCCGGAAGGTCTTCCTCGATCTGCTTGAGCACGCTGGCGCCGTGGATATCGAGTGTCGCTCGCTCGGAGCCCTCCGCTGTGTTGTCGATGCCGCCCGAGCCGGCGGAGTTGGTGTTATCGCTTCGTTTCACGATTTTCAGAATACTCCGTCGAGCAACCGCTTGGAGGCCGCCATTCAGATAGCGATTGATGGTGGGGCTGATTTGGTGAAGATCGCCACGCAGACAGAGTCTGCCCGCGAGGTCGGGCGCCTCCTCGCTTTGTTCGACAGACCTCCGTTGCCTCTGGCGGTGATGGGGATGGGGCGACTCGGAATGGCCTCGCGCCTACTCTTCGCATCCTGTGGATCCGTTCTCAACTATGGCTGGATCGACCAGCCGAATGTCGCCGGTCAGTGGTCAGCAGTGGATCTCCGATTGATGATGGCGAAGACTTCGGAACTGGGGGCGTCTGCCTCCGGGTGATCGGCGCGAACTTGCTCTTTGCGATGAACTTTTTATGCTCCGCGGAATGCCATGATCACGAATCTCACCGATAAACTGCTCGCCGGAGACGAACTCTCCGACGGCGACATCCGCCTCGCGTGCGATGAACTCTTCGACGAGTCCGCCGACGTTGATCAACGGGCAGCATTCCTTCAGGCCCTGCATGAACGGGGCGAGACGCCTCGAGAGATTGCAGGCTTTGTGCGAACTCTCCTCGATCACGCTGGCACGCTGCCGTTTTCCGGCGAAGGGTGCCTGGATGTTTGCGGAACCGGAGGCGATCGCGCGGGGTTTTTCAATGTCTCGACTGCGGTCATGTTCGTGGCAGCTGCCTGCGGTGTCCGGGTCGTCAAGCACGGCAACCGGGGGATCACTTCGAAGTCCGGGGGAGCCGATGTCCTGGAAGCGCTTGGTGTCAGCGTGCATCTTGGTCCCGAGGCCGCCGGCGCGGCGCTAGATTCCGCCGGGTGTTGCTTCCTCTTCGCTCCGAACTACCATCCGGCATTTAAGGCGGTGGCTCCTGTCCGGCAACTCCTCGCCGCCCGCGGCAGGACTTCGGTATTCAACTTGCTCGGTCCACTTCTCAATCCAGCGCGACCGACTTTCCAACTCGCCGGGGTTTTCGATCCCGCGATGATCTTCACATACGGAAAGGTATTCGAACTCCTCGGGCGCAAGCGCGCATGGGCCGTTCATGGAACCGGGCCGGATCAGCTCCGGCTCGACGAGGTCTCGCCGCTTGGAACAACCCGGGTCGTCGCCTGGGAGAATGATTTGCAAAGCGAGTTCTCCATCGAACCGTCGGAGCTCGGTATTCCCGCACTCAATGCAGCTGTCTTTGCGGGGGGAACCGCAGCGGAAAATGCGGCGACGATCGTGGACATATTATCCGGAAACCAGAGATGCGGCGCCCGAATCATCGTTCAGCTCAACGCCGCGGCGGCGCTTGTCGTCGCCGGCTGTGCGACAAATCTTCGGGACGGGTGGGATCAGGCGGGGGCGGCCATTGATGACGGAGCCGCGCGGGCCGTCCTTGCCCGGCTCAGAGTCTGTCGGTAGCGCGATCAGACGATCAGCATGCAGTCGCCGTAGCTAAAAAAGCGATACCGTTCACGCACCGCGATGTCATAGGCGTGGCGGATCAATTCGCGCCCCGCAAGCGCGCTTACCAACATAAGCAAGGTCGAGCAGGGGAGATGGAAGTTCGTCAGAAGAGCACCGGTGTGTGCGAATTCGAATGGCGGATGAATGAAGATCGAGGTGCGTCCGTCCCGGGCTTGGAGTGGGCCGCGGGGCTGGGATTCAAGCACCCGGGCGACCGTGGTGCCGACGGCAACGATTCTCTTGGCGGCATTGAGATCCGTCGCGGCCTCTTCGGAAATGCTGTAAGTTTCTTCGTGCATCGCATGATCCTCAATCTTTTCGGCTTTGACTGGAAGGAACGTGCCGGCTCCGACGTGGAGTGTGAGAAAGGTGTGGGGGATCTGCGCGAGGATTTCGTTGGTGAAATGGAGGCCGGCGGTCGGCGCAGCCACGGATCCCTTGTGTTTCGCATAGACGGTTTGGTAGCGGTCATCATCCGTCTTGTCGGCCTCACGCTTGAGGTAGGGGGGCAGCGGGACGGCTCCGTGCAATTCCAGATCGGGCTCGGTCTCAAAGCGAAAGATGCGCTCGCCCCCCTCCAGAACATCAAGAACGGTCGCGCTCGTGCCGGCCACCGGAATCGAGTCGCCGGTCCGTGCCTTGCGTCCCGGTTTTGTCAGGCATTTCCACGTTCGATCTCGAATCCGTTCGAGGAGAAATATTTCGATCCGCCCGTCTTCAGAGCGCAGCCGGGCTTTGATGACCTTCGAGTTGTTTAGAGCAACGATGTCGCCTGCTCGGAGGAAGGTTGGAAACTCCCGGAATTGATGGTGGGCCACCGTGCCATCTGCGCGATGGACGACCAGCATCCGGGAGTCGGCACGGTCTTCGGTCGGACGCGATGCGATGAGATCTTCCGGGAGTTCGTAAAAGTAATCACTGAGGCTTTCGGACATGGCAGGCTGTCAATGCCGATTACGCCTCAACTTTTCCGTCCCGACCCATTCGCTTGAACCCGCACCGTGTTGCGGAAGCGCCCACGAGATCGGCGACGCGGCGCTTGAGCCTCCAGGCCCTGCGGCCGAGGATGGCAACGAAAATGAGATACGTCACCCAGAGCCACCACTCCTGACCAGGGACAGCGATCTCCCGGTAAGCGAGGATGCTCAGGAGGACAAGATTGATCAGGAGCGTCGTGGCCACCATGCGTGTCCCGAGATGCACGCGGGTTAGGCATTTCGGGCCCCCGTGATATTCGGTGACGGAGCGCAACTTTACGCCCCACCAAAAGCTCCCGTAGATTTGAACGTCCCAATCCTTCCAACCGGTATCCGTCGAGTAGTTCCATCCTTCGCCCTCGAGGGCCTGCACGATTTCCTTGAGGAGGAGTTCGCGACCGTGGCCGTTTTCTGTCCAGAATCGGAGGTGGGAAATGCTCCCGCGGGAGGGGGTAAAATCCTTTTCCACACTCGCAATGACCGCCGGCGGAGTGCGCTTGAACTTCAGCCAGGTAAAATACCGGGCCCATCCGCGGACGAGCGGCTGAGCCAGCGCGAGCCAGGCCACCAGGAGTCGTGCGGGGATTGTGTCGTGGCGACTCTCGAGGCGCGCGTGGATCATGTAGGAAAGCGCGACCAGAAACGTGCCGCCGAACATGATGTAAGGAACGATCCGTAAGAACGGAAGCGGCACCGAGACCGCGAGGATAAACAGTGTGAGCGTCACCCACTCGATGCTGCTGAGATAGGCCGCGACGTCCGATTGCGGGGTCGGATAGATCGATTGGAAGAGGCCCTCGCCGAAGACTCCATGATAGATGATCGGCTTGTTGACGAGCCATGTGAATCGGGGAGCGCCGTAGATCTGCCCCTTCCACTTGGCCGTTCCGGTTGGCCCGAAGTAGACGAGATGTTTGAATCGAAGCATCGATTCCGCCTCGCCGTAGCCTTCCTGCTGTTTTCGAAACGCCTTCAAAGTGAAACGTCGGTAATGCCAGACGATCGCCGCCGGACTGAACGCAATCACGCCGCCCGACTGTTGGAGTCGCCAGCAAAAATCGACATCGTCCCCGGCCTTGCGGTATTCGGAGTCGAAGCCCCCGACCTGCTCGAAGGCCCATCGGTGGAAGGCCATGTTGCAGCCGGGAATATGCTCTGCGACCACGTCGGTCAGGAGAACATGGCTTGGCCCACCCGGTGCCGCCGCGACGCAGGCTTGGACCCAGTTTTCCGCCGGGGGGGAAATATTCGGACCACCCACACCGGCGTAGTCCCCACTCAAAAGTGTGCCCACCAGGTAATAGAGCCAATCGGGATCGGCCATGCAGTCGCTGTCGGTATAAACCAAGACATCGCCCTTGGCAGTGTGCGCACCGACATTCCTCGCGTAGCTCAGGCCTTTGTTATCCTGCCGCACACTGACAATCCACGGGTGTTTTGCGGCGATGGCCGGCGTGTCATCGGTCGAGCCGTCATCGACTAAAATCACTTCATAGTCCGGATACTCGACATGCCGGAGAGAATCGAGACACCGGTCCAGCGTCTTGCCGCCGTTGTAAGAGCACACGATCACCGACGCCTTCGGATACGAGGGCAGCCGAACCCGGGAAATCATCGACCCTTCGCCGAAGAACAGACGCTTGATCGTTTCAAACGCCGGCTTCTTCGATCGATCCCGACGAACGAGACCGAAAGCCCAATCCAAAATCTCCTGTCCGCCGCGGAACCACTCGTCGGTCCATGCATACACGATTGTGCCCGCAAGACCGCCGCGAACGACGCTCTCGATGTGCCAGCGGAGCATCTCGGCCTGTTCCTCTTCCGGGTGGCGGATCGTGTCCATTCCAAATTCCCCGAGGATCAATGGCTTGTCATCCGCGAGGTTTTGAAGTCGGGCGAGGTAGCGTTCGAAATCCTCCTGCCGGTGGAGGTAAACATTGAACGTCACGAAATCGCTGTTCTGCGGCAGCAGATACTCTGTCGGTGGGTAGCTCGCGTAGGAGAAGAGGGCACGTGGGTCAGCCTGGCGTCCGATATTGATGAGGCGTTCGACAAACTCCGTCACCTCCCTTGCTCCCAGCCAGCGGACCATCGTCGTAGGGATCTCGTTGCCGACCAGATAACCGAATACGGCTGGGTGACCGGCGTTCTTGGCGACTCCATCCCGGACCGCGCTCTCGGCCTCATCGCGGATCTTCGGGTCGTTTAAAAATTCCAAGTGTTCGGCCCACGGGATGGAAATCAAAGCACGGATCCTCCGCTTCGCGCAAAGGTCCAAAAACCACCGCGGTGGAACGTAGTAGATCCGCACGAGGTTGATCCCCGCTTCAACCATCAGGTCGAGGTCGCGCTCAGCCCCGGCCGGCGTGCCGAAGAACTCGCCATCCGCGTCCGGCGCAAACGGACCATACGTAACTCCCTTGATAAAAAATTTTCGATCTCCCTCGAAGAGGAATTTTGCGCGCACACGCACAGGCAACATCTCGTTCACGCGCGGACACTTATCAGCCGAATTTGATTCATGCGAGCCCGGAATTCTGCGGGGATCGGCAAATCGTTTGACCCGGTGGGCGTGTGGGTTATTATGGAGTCCTATGAACACCCAAAAACTCCAAGAATACGCCAAGCCCGCCTGTGCCTATTACAATAAAGAGAACCTTCGTCTGATCTCTGACGTCTGTCTCTATCTCGGCTTCCTGTCGATCATCGCTTCGATCGCGACATGGTTCACATCGTCCCGTGAGAACCGCGCTTATGGCGAGCGTTTCGGGATCTTCATCGGGCTTTGGGTGCCCAGCTTTTTCATTCTTTCCAACCGCCTCTCCCGGAAAGCCGACGAGCTTCCCGACTCGGTCATCGACGAGGAATAGGCGACGAAATCGTCCTCATAGCTCAAGTGGATAGAGCAGGGCTCTCCTAAAGCTCAGATGGTGGTTCGACTCCACCTGGGGACACCATTGGCGTGGGCTGGCTCGCTCTCCGGGGACGAAAATTTCTGGTAACTTTTCGTGGTCGGGTGTTTTGGAAAACGCTTAGATCGTCCGTGAGATGAAGAGTGGTGTTCTTGTATTTCTTGTGATGATCGGCCTGGCCGGGGGCGGAGCGATTTCTGCACAGGATGCTGCGTCGGCACCCGAGACACTGATTCGTGCCGGAGAAGCGGGATCTTTGGCGGGCGAGCGGCAGTTGGAGTTTTTCCAGGCGATCGCCATGGATGATCAGATGACGGTGCAGAGGATGATCGCCGAGGGGATTGATCCGAACGCGGATCTCACTCCACCGGTGCCGAAGGATTTCGTGGCGGGATTTCCCGATCCGCGGGTGCGCTATTTTCTTTCAAGCGAACGGGGATTCACCCCACTGATGCTGGCAACCGTTTTGGGTAATGAGATTCTTGTTCGGAGCCTGCTCGCAGCCGGGGCCAATCCGAACCTGAAGACCAGTCGCCACAAGACGTTTGCCCTTTGGCTCGCGGGAAAATACGGTCACTTGGAGATCATGCGAATCCTGATGGGCATTGGTCCGAACGATGCCATTCGGGACCTCTACCTTTGGGTCGATATTGAAAAGCAGAAGGCCAGACTTTTCGATGGGGACGAAATAATATTGGAAACCCCGGTTTCCACCGGTCGCAAATCCCATCCCACCCCGAGCGGTTGGTTCATTGTTACGGACAAATACGAAAGCTGGGTTTCGACGCTCTATCGGGCAAAGATGCCATATTACCTCCGGCTTTCTTGCGCCGACTTCGGTCTTCACGCCGGGGCACTTCCTGGCTACCCCGCGTCCCACGGATGCGTTCGCCTCCCGGCGACCGCTGCGCGCAAACTATTTTCCCTCGTGCCCCCGGGAACACTCGTGGGGATCGAGTAACTCGACAGCCTCCTCTTGTGATGGCGCCGCGGACCTTGGGGAAAAAACAAAGCGAACTCCGGTCTTTCGAACGGAGTCCGCTGGAGTCGTTTGCTCAGCTAGTTACTGAGGTCCGGGGCCTCTGGGTCCGCCACGGCGTCCCCCTTGGCCCGGTCCGGGTCCTGCACCGCCCGCCTCGCCCATGCCTGTGTCGCCGGGACCGTCATCAATGAGTTCGAGCTTCTTGGCCTTGATGAGCTCGAGAGCCGTGCCCGTTGTATCAATGAACCAGACCCGTGGGCGAAGTTCGCGGCCGGGAGCGGCGAGCAAGGTGCCGCGGAGTGTATCGCTTTCGTTGCGGCCATCGAAGTCCATCCCATACTTCTTGGAAAAACTCGGCGCCTCTGCCGCGGGGATTGCCACGAGAATATGGCCGCCCGGTTTGTTATCGCGGCGGTCAATTGTCATCGCACGGAAAAAGGCAAGTTCCGGGATCGGGCTTTTCCATTGGACGGGCTTCACGAAGGCGACGTCGAGTGTCACCGGCTTTCCCTCGAGCTCGGCTGAGTTGACGATGATGTATTCTGCCGTCCGCTTCGAATCCGACGCCAGGGAAAGCGGTGCCGTCGCAGCGAGGAGGATCATGGTGAGGATGTTTGTGGTTTTCATACAAACGATCCAAACCCACCCGCTCGAAAAAGTTGCGCGGGTTGATGAAAAAGTTTCGAAGAGTGCGGAAAGTTCCATGAGCTTTGTCCCGCAATCGTTACCTTTTCGTTCCAGCGCGGACCACTCCCTGTTATAATATCACTATGAGTCGAGACGGAATCAATTACCTGCCTGCCATGAAACCGCTGCCTGTTGTCGAGCCTGGTGAATTTTTCTTCGCCGCTTCGCACTTCGACCACGGGCATATCTACGGTCAGACCCGCGGGCTAATCAATGCCGGTGGCATATGCAAATACGTCTTCGAGCCCGATGCCAAGCGGCTTGAACCCCTTCGGGATCTTATCGAGGCTGGAACCAGAATTGCCTCCTCGATGGAGGAGATTCTTGATGACCCCGATGTGCGACTGGTAACGTCCGCCGCGGTTCCGGACCAACGCTGCGCACTGGGCTTGCAGGTGATGCAAGCCGGGAAAGATTACTTCACCGACAAGTCGCCATTCACGACGCTCACTCAGCTCGAACAGGCTCGGGCGGCGGTTGCGGCAACGGGGAAAAAATACATGGTTAGCTATTCCGAGCGCCTCGGCAATGAGTCCGCGTGGCAAGCCGGTGAGCTGATCAAACAAGGTGCCATCGGGCGTGTGCTCCAAGTTCTCAATCTCGCCCCCCACAACTTGGCCGCCGATTCGAGGCCCGACTGGTTTTTCCAGAAAGCGCGTTATGGTGGGATCCTCACCGATATCGGATCCCACCAATTCGAGCAGTTTCTCGCGTATACCGGCGCGACCGACGGAACTATAAACTTTGCCCGCGTGGAGAATTTCGGGAACCCCGAGTATCCCGGGCTTGAGGATTTTGGAGAAGCCTCGCTGACGTTGAACACGGGAGCCTCGGCCTATTGCCGAATCGATTGGTTCAACCCGGCCGGCTCGCGCACGTGGGGAGATGGTCGCACGTTTATCCTCGGCGAAACCGGATATATGGAACTGCGCAAGTATATCAATGTGGCAAAGGAAGACGGCGGCGATAAAATCTACCTCGTCGATGGCACAACCGACTGCGAGATTCCGTGTGCGGGTCGGGTGGGGTTTCCGTTTTTTGGACAGCTGATTCTTGACGTTCTGAATCGCACCGAGTTGGCCATGACCCAAGACCACGCATTCAAGGCTGCGGAGCTATCCATGAAGGCTCAGGCCATCGCTGATGGTGCAAGGTCGGCAGCAAGATAACATCTCATCTTTTTTTATGTCACAATCCTCTCCCATTCGAATCGGCATCATTGGGCTCGGTAATATGGGCACCGCCCATGCGAAGAGCATTCTCTCAGGTGCCATACCGGACCTTCAACTCACGGCGGTTGCGGACCGAAGCCCGGCGCGTCTCGAGGGATTCGGAGACATTGCGTGTTTCAGCGATGCCAATGAGTTGATTGCAAGCGGGAAGGCTGAGGCGGTTCTCATTGCCACACCGCACTACAGCCACACGCCCCTTGGTATTGCCGTGCTGAATGCCGGGCTGCATCTCTTGGTTGAGAAACCGATCTCGGTTCACAAAAAAGATTGCGAAGAATTGATCGCTGCCTACCGCCCGTCGGCGGGAAATGTTTTTTCGGCCATGTTCAATCAGCGAACGGACCCCCGATACCGCAAGCTCAAGGAGCTTCTCAACGACGGTTCGCTGGGAACTCTTCGACGGATCAACTGGGTGATCACCGACTGGTTCCGGACGGAGCATTATTATCAGTCGGGAGACTGGCGCGCGACATGGGCGGGCGAGGGCGGCGGTGTCCTGCTTAACCAATGTCCGCACAATCTCGACCTCTGGCAGTGGCTGTTCGGGATGCCCGAGCGTGTGACGGCCCGGTGCCAGATCGGGCGTTTCCACGACATTGAGGTGGAAGACTCGGTCACGGCCGTGCTCGAGTATGCCTCGGGTGTGCAGGGGGTCTTTGTGACGACGACGGGTGAGGCGCCGGGAACGAATCGCCTCGAGGTCGCGGGCGAGAACGGAAAGGTCGTCATCAGCAGCGAACAAACCGATTTGATTTTCACCCGCAACGAAGTTCCGACGTCCCGATTCTCGCGGGAGGCGGATTCGGGTTTTGCAAAACCCGGTGTCTGGAATGTCACGATTCCTGTTTCGGGAACCGGCGAGCAACATGTCGGAATCTTGAAGAATTTCGCGGCGGCGATCCGTGGCGAAGCCGAACTTCTTGCGCCAGGCACCGAGGGAATCTTCTCGGTTGAGCTTGCCAACGCGATGCTCCTCTCCAGCTTCCGCGACCGCCCGATCACGCTGCCGCTGGATGCGAACGAATATGCGGAGGAGTTAAAAAAAAAGATAGCGGCCTCGGCGTTCGTTAAGAAGACAGTGGCAGACGCCGCGCCGGCCGGTGATTTTTCGAAGAGTTTCTGACCGGCGACGGATTTGCCCGGAATCGTCGCAAGCCGGGGCTGGACATTGTCGGGGCTGTGACCTAGACCCGAAGAACACCCAGTTCCTATGATCGACACCATTGTTTCCCGACTCGGCGATCGCGCCGATTACCTTCTGAAATACGATTCCCCGAAGATCTCCAAGGATCTGCTTCACTTGCCCGGGACGGATTTTGTGGACCGTGTTTTTTCGGTCACCGATCGCAACCAACGAGTGCTTAACAACCTGCACTGGATGTATAACACCGGGAGACTCGCGGGGACCGGTTATCTCTCCATCCTGCCGGTCGACCAAGGTATCGAGCACTCGGCCGGGGCGAGCTTCGCGAAGAATCCGATCTATTTTGACCCGGAAAACATTGTGAAGCTTGCCATCGAAGGCGGATGCAATGCCGTGGCTTCCACGTTTGGCGTGCTCGGGGCAGTGTCCCGAAAATACGCGCACAAGATCCCGTTTCTCGTGAAGATCAATCACAACGAGTTGCTGACGTATCCGAATTCCTTTAAGGAAATCCTCTTCGGGAAAATCCAGACCGCTTACGATATGGGCGCGGCAGCCGTCGGAGCGACGATTTATTTTGGATCCGACGACGCCCACCGTGAGATTGTGGAGATCGCCGACGCCTTCGCCCATGCGCACCAACTCGGCATGGCGACCGTGCTTTGGTGCTACCTCCGGAATCCGGCATTCAACATCAAGGGCGACAAGGATTACCATGTATCCGCCGACTTGACCGGTCAGGCCAATCACCTCGGGACGACAATCCAAGCCGATATCATCAAGCAAAAGCTTCCGGAGAATAACGGGGGATTCAAAGCGCTCAATACCGGCTCGTCGAGCTACGGGAAACTCGATGAACGGATCTACACCGAACTCACCAGTGACCATCCGATTGATCTCTGCCGCTACCAGGTTGCGAATTGTTACATGGGACGTGCCGGGCTCATCAATAGTGGAGGGGCCTCGGGATCGCACGATTTCGAAGACGCCGTCTTCACCGCCGTGGTCAACAAGCGGGCGGGCGGGACGGGATTGATCTCGGGCCGCAAGTCGTTCCAACGTCCGATGAAGGAAGGTGTCGCGCTTTTGAACGCGATTCAGGACGTTTATCTCAGCCCGGACGTAACGGTGGCCTGACGTTCGGAGAACGTTCACTCCGTTTCGCGAAATCATGCTGGATGCGGGTGCGGGGGCTCAGTATTCTCCGGGCGTGAGTTACCGCGTCTTTGCCAGAAAATATCGTCCCCAGACCTTCGACGAGGTGGTTGGTCAGGACCATATCACCCGGACGCTTCAGAACGCGATTTCTGCAAATCGTCTGGCTCAGGCATACCTCTTCGTGGGTCCCCGCGGGATTGGAAAAACCTCAACGGCGCGGATCCTGGCGAAGGCGCTCAATTGTGTGGACGGCCCAACCATCACGCCCTGCGGGGTGTGCGATGCGTGTCGGGAGATTGCGGATGGGCGGAGTCTGGATGTGATTGAGATCGATGGAGCGAGCAACAACGGTGTGGAAAATATTCGCGACCTGCGGGACAACGCGGCGTATGCGCCGGCGCGCGGTCCCTTTAAGATTTACCTGATCGACGAGGTGCACATGCTCAGCACCGGGGCATTTAACGCGCTTCTCAAGACGCTCGAAGAGCCGCCTCCCCATGTGAAGTTCATCTTTGCGACGACCGAGGCGCAGAAGCTTCCCGCGACGATTACCAGTCGGTGCCAGAGATTTGACCTCCGTCGGATTCCAACGGAAGCCATCGCGAAGCATCTGGGATTCATTGCCGGCAAGGAGGGAATCACACTCGACGCCGCCGCGGCCGAGGCCATCGCCCGTGGGGCGGAAGGCGGGCTCCGCGACGCCGAGAGTATGCTCGACCAGATGGTGGCGTTCTGCGGCAACAAGATTTCTGCCCAAGACGTGATGGATGTTTTTGGATTCACCGCGCTCGAGACAGTTACCTCGCTGGCCTCGCGAATTTTTGAAAGCGATGCCACCGGTGCTCTCGCCGTGATCGCCGAGCAATCCGAGGCGGGTAAGGATCTTTCGCGACTCACGTCCGATCTCATCGGCCACCTCCGGGACCTGCTCGTGGCTCAAGCCACAGGCGGAGCCTCCACCATCGAACAAGGAAAGCTGCTCGACCTGATTGAGCATTTTGGCGAGACCGAAACCCGAATGAAGTGGGTATCCGACAAAAAGCTCCAGCTTGATGTCGCGGTGATCAAAGCCCTTCATTTGCTCGATGAGACCAGCCTGACGGATGTGATCGAATCGCTCACGATTTTGCGCGTGGGGGGCGAGCTTCCTGCGGCAACCGAAACGTCCACAAAAAAGCCAATCACTCCGCCCGCCGCGCCCACACCCAAAATCGCGGCCAACCCGACGCCGGCCGCCAGTCCGGCAGCAAAGCCAAGTCTGGAAGGCTCGCCGGTGACCGCTTTGTCTGCGTGGGAATCCCTTGCAGAAAAGTTTGCGAAGGATTCGCTCCTCCGCTTCGGGTGGCTTCGAGACGGTGTTTTTGAATCCTTTGCCGATGGGCAGTTCGTCATTCGTTTCCCGGCCGCCGCAAGAGAGGCCTCGGAGTCGATTTTCATGGATCAAGGTCGAAAGGATCTTGAAAAAAATCTCACCGGGTCGCTCGGCTCGCCCGTCCGTCTTGTCTTCGAGTTTGAAGCCGCTGCCGCGGAGCCGTCGACGCCCGAGCCGTTGGCATTTGGGGGAGAGGAGCCCGAACCGATGGAACCGAAGTCGCCACCTGTGAGTCCGGAAGACGATTTCAAAAACGACCCCTTGATAAAGAAAGCCCTCGAAATTTTCAAAAGCACCCTCCAGACTTCTTCATCGTGAATATTCAAAAAATGCTCAAAGAAGCCCAGCGTATGCAGGAGCGCATGGCCGAAGCCCAGACCGAACTTGCCGCGCGGACCGTCGAGGCCAGCGCGGGCGGCGGGAAAGTCAAAGTCGTCGCCACTGGGGCCGGAGACATCGTTTCGATCAAGATCGATCCGCAGGTTGTCGATCCGCAAGATGTCGAGCTGCTCGAGGACCTTGTTCTAGCCGGTGTGCAGCAGGCGATCGAGGACTCGAAGGCTCTCGCGGGCGAGGAGATGGGTAAGCTGACTGGCGGGCTGAAGATCCCCGGGTTTTAATCTCGATGTCTGTTTGCTCTGACAAGTGGATCCGCCGAATGGCGCTCGAGCGGAATATGATCGAGCCCTTCGTGGACGGGCAGGTCAAGATTCGTGAGGATGGCTCGCGGGCGATCAGTTACGGACTCTCGAGCTACGGATACGACCTTCGTGTTTCGGACGAGTTCAAAGTTTTCACGAATGTCTTCAATACCGTGGTCGATCCGAAGGCGTTCGATGACCGGTCGTTTGTCGATATCCAGAGCGATGTGTGCATCGTTCCGCCGAATTCGTTCGCGCTGGCGA